>RPPD01000484.1 GCA_003818675.1 Spirochaetaceae bacterium | reverse complement strand
GAGGAACTCTATAAGGCCGTTGACTGTCACCCGCAAGGGGAACTGTCCCTTTATGACCCGTTTATGGACGCCGCATTCATGACGGGAATACTGCCGTTTGACGGGGCGGCCGGGTACTACAATTATTGCCGCGGAAACAACGCGTTACCCATGAAGAAATACTTCAATACCAATTATCATTATCTCAGGCCAAATATAAAAAGCCCGGATTTTTCATTTTCCTGGGACAAATACAAATATCTTTCTGTGAAAAATCCATCTGTCCTGTCAATAACCGGGCCCTTCACTTTGTTAAAACTTTCACATTTGGAAACGCCCATGGAAGCTTGTGCGGCGCCCCTTGCCCGGGCTTATGCCGGATTGTTTGACGCCTACCCTGATGCGTTATTCCATGTGGAGGAGCCGGCCTTTGTTCTTGACCTGTCAGTGGATGATGTGAAGATCGCAGGGGCGATCTATCATGAATTGCAGGAATACCTCGAGCGGATGTATTGCCTCACGTATTATGACTCGGTTGAAGTGCCTGAATTGCTTGAGATTGAGTTTGCCGCGTGGGGTTTGGATTTTGTGGCGGGGCCGGGAAATTTATCCAATCTGAAGCATCTCAATAAAAAAAGCATTCTAATCGCAGGGCTTGTAGACGGAAGGAATGTTTTTAAAAAAGATGACAGGCTTATCAGGGAGCGGCTGTCGGAAATCAAGGGTATAGCCGGCAATGAAATCTGGATTTCAAACGCGGGTCCATTGTCACATCTTCCGTTTTCAACAGAAAACGAGACAGATCCGGTCATGCAATCCCGGTTTGTTTTTGCCAGGGAAAAACTTGATGAATTGCGGGAATGCGGGAAAATCAATTTGGCGGAAATTGCCGCCAGAACCCCAAAGGTTTCAAAAAAAGCAGTGTCATATGACATTCCCGACAGTTGGAGGGAGCCTTATGAAAAACGCCTTCAGGCCCAGGCATGGCTCGGTTTGCCGGTTTTCCCGACTACAACGATCGGCAGTTTTCCACAATCAGAAGATGTGCGCAAAATGCGAAATGATTTCAGAAAGCACAGGATAGACTCATCCGAATATGAAGGCTTTATCAATAACAAAATTAAAGAAGCAGTGCGCATGCAGGAGGAGCTTGGCTACGATGTGCTTGTGCACGGCGAGTATGAGCGCACGGATATGGTTGAGTATTTCGCTGAAAAGCTGTCCGGGATTCATACAACTGAAAACGGCTGGATCATTTCATATGGAAGCCGGTGCTACAGGCCTCCAATCATTGAGGGAAATGTGGCAAGGCTAAAACCCATGACGCTTGAAGAAATAAAATACGCGCAGAGCCTGACAAAGAAACCCGTTAAGGGAATGCTCACCGGGCCTGTGACAATCATCGCCTGGAGTTTCGTGAATCCGGATATTCCGATCCAGAAAATAGCGCATGAGATTGGAAATGCCCTGCAGCAGGAAGTGCGGGATTACATCAAAGCCGGAATAAGAGTGATCCAGATTGACGAGCCGGCCTTCAGGGAGAAAGCTCCTGTAAAGCGCGCAGCGTGGCCGGGATATTTTGACTGGGCTGTAAAGGCCTTCAGGGTTGCGGCGTTTGCGGCACCAGATGTGCAGATCCACACGCACATGTGTTACTCGGATTTTGACGAGATAATCGCGGAGATAGAAAGGCTGGATGCCGATGTAATCAGCATTGAGGCTTCGCGAAGCCGGGGGGAAATCATCAAGGCCTTCGAGACTTACAAGTACAGCCGGCAGATAGGACTGGGCGTATGGGATATCCATTCGCCGCTTCCTCCCGCAAAGGAATCAATGAGTGATGTTGTGTCCCGTTCCATAAAGCAGATACCGAGGGAAAACTTCTGGATAAATCCAGACTGCGGATTAAAGACACGGAAATGGAAGGAGATAGAGGCGCCGCTTACAATGATCACGGAAGTTGCGCGGGAACTGCGGTACAAAATGGCGGATTTTCCGGCAGCCGTGCGGGAATCATGATGTATTGAATGAGTAAAAGGGACGGGATCAGGCGGGAGGACAAGAATTTAAAATTAAAGGCGTAACATTTTGCCTGATAAACTGGTTAATGATAAAAATGAAAACCTCAAAAATTATTATCAGGATGAAAACCATTAGGTATTTATAATGCGAAGAAGTAATTGCCTGATTAGATGCTTTTCGATTTTTATCTTTTTCTGGTGTTGCATATCCGTTCTATCGGCTGAACCGGTTGTGCAATACCCTGATCTGCCCTTGGCAGTATTCAGCCTTGACATTCTTGATTATTACCCGGTTTTATCCATGGAAACAGGCAGCATCAATCTCACCACAGCCTTTCGTGCAGGGATCTGTGGAACCGGACTTCTTTTGGACATGATTCCGCTTGATGAAAATTATTTCTGGGAAAAGACGGCAGGGATTGTATTGCGGTTAATGAAGGGGGCGATCCTGGACGTGAATTTCGAAATGTTT
>RPPD01000483.1 GCA_003818675.1 Spirochaetaceae bacterium | reverse complement strand
GATCCGAGAACCATACTGTTCATTACAGACATAGGATCGTTCAGAGGTGTGCCGGGTATATATCCATATCCGGTAAGGTCGAATTCAGCATGTTGTAATCCGACAATATGTCCCATTTCATGAAGCATGACAAGATATTTTTGAGACGGGGAAAGGTTTTCTACACCTCCTGCCCAATTAGGATTAATGCATATGCCGGTACCTGGATTTCCATTCCAATCAGGCCCACTTGCCATCGCGACGATGCCTGTATTGGCATTAGCTTCCATACATACAAAAGTATCCGATTTTGCGGTTGAGTCTACCAGAACAAAGTTTAATATACAATTTCTGACATTATTCCATGCATCAACGGCAGATTTTAAAGCAGCCATCCATGACTCTGATATAATTGAAGTTGATGGCGACGGAGCCCTTGTATTTATTCTAATATTGATTATTTTAGATCTTCGCACTTGATTTATGCACACGGACTGTCTTGCTGAATCCTGGTCAGACAAATACATTTCCGCTTTGAGGTCTTCAATGTTAAAAAGGATATCGCCTTCAATAACAAGACGATTATTTTCCAGGCTATAATCATCGGTGCTGAATCCCTGGCCGCGAAGATAGCCGAGCATCTGTTCAATCGAATACGTACGATTTTCTTGAACAGTTTCCGGTATCGGACAGCCGGCCAGCATCAGGACCAAGAGCAGCAACCCGGTTAGCAGGAACCGGAAACCTTGTTTTTTAATTCCCATATTTCAGCCTCCTTTGACAGCAAAAATTCATGATCATATGAATGTTCATACGTCATTGAATTCTTTAATCAAAATCCGCCCGGAATCCCGGAGGCCAGGCGGATTTAAAAAACTTATCACTGGTTCAGATTGATTATCGAAAAATAGCTAGAGCTGCCAGGATATGATTGCTCCGGAATAAAGCTGTCATATCGTACGTATTTATTGTTTATCAAGGATTTAAAGGCAACTCTATTGGTACTGCTTGTATACAAGACGAAAAAACCATCCGGATACACCGGCGTATCAGAATTTGCCACCGCACGGCTCTTTGCATTGGCAGATACATAGGTTCTTTTGGCGTATGACCGCAATCCCACCCGATTATTGCCGAGATCGGCCAAGCCGAAGGTTTCAGGGATACCGATCATGGAATAGGTGGAATATACCTCACCATTTTCATAGACAGTGACAAATTTGCTGTTTGCATACGCCCGCAAAGCAATTTTTTTCTCAAAATAGCATGGATAATTGGTATATATATCATCAATACCGATTTGACCGTAGCTATTATTGCCGGCCACCCAAAGAGTGCCGTCGGTTTTTACCCCCAGGCTATGACCCAATCCGCCTGCTCCTGCTTTGACACCATTCATTATTTTAGCAAAGTAGTATCTGTTGTCGTAATCTCCGGTACCAAGCTGGCCGTACCAATTATTACCCGTAGCCCAAAGGGAGCCGTCATTCTTGATGACCAGGCTGTGCCAGTCTGCTGCTCCGATGGTTTTGACGCCGGTCATATCCGGAATCGGGGTAAAGGTCCACAACTCGCGAGTGTCTCCGGCGCCAAGCTGGCCGTGGTAGTTATTGCCGCTGCCCCAGAGGGTGCCGTCGGTTTTCAAGGCCAGGCTGAACTGAGAACCGCAGGCGATGGCTTTGACGCCCTCCAAGACCCGAACAAAGCTGTTTCTATCGCTTGTATCTCCAGTGCCAAGCTGACCGCATAGATTCCAACCGGTAGCCCACAAGCTGCCGTCGGTTTTTAAAGCCAGACTGTGACCCCCGAATGCTATCTGGCTGACATTGTCCGCCACGCGTGTAAAAAAATACCGGTTTTCTTGATCGCCGGTACCAAGCTGTCCGGATCCATTGTCGCCGGTAGCCCAAAGGCTGCCGTCGTTTTTCAAGGCCAGACTGGACCTTTCTCCACAGGCTATGGCAAGGACTCCGTACATGTCGGGCACCTGGACAAAAGTTGTCCTGCAGCCGACATTGCCAATTCCAAGGCCACCGCAATCATTTGAGCCGGTCGACCAGAGGGTGCCGTCGGTTTTTACAGCCAGGGTGTGAAAATTTCCGCACGACACCGCTTTGACACGGCTTAGAACCATCACAAACTTTGAACGGTTTTCCAGGTCCCCGGCGCCGAGTTGACCGTGGAGATTATGACCGGCAGCCCAAAGGGTACCGTCGCTTTTCACCATCATGCTATGAAGATGTTCACAGTCGACCTGCTTTACGGAAACAAACGCCTGAACAGCCCTTGCCTCCTCCTGATATTCACCCTGCATCTCGTTGACCGTACCAGTGTCGGGCATCGGGCAGCCGGCGAGGATCAGAACAAGCAGCAGCAATCCGGTTAAGAGTAACCGGCGACCTGTGCGTTTTTCAATTCTCAGTTTTTTTCTCCTTGTTTAGGGATAGTCTTCCCCTTCTCTGCGAACATACCGAAAACGCTTCGCTCACCCGAGTGGCGGG
>RPPD01000482.1 GCA_003818675.1 Spirochaetaceae bacterium | reverse complement strand
TTCAGTAATTTTTTTGACATCATCAGGGGATATAGGCTCCTGACCCCACCAGTCTCTTGCGCTATCGCCAGAACGCTGGACTGTATAAATGAATTTGAGCGGAAAGATAGTCAACTTTCTGGATTCCAGTCTGAAGGGTATTGTGAATTCACTCCTGTCTCCAACATCCCTGATGACCCAGTTTGAATTTTGCAGCCCTACAATTTTAATACTTTCCGTAATGTGATTGCCGAGCGATAGATTTGAAACTGCCGTCAACTTTCTCGTCGGATCTACAAGCACAGGCCAGTCCAAGCCCTTTATCCCGATTTCAAGCCCGTGAAAATATAGCGTATCTGACATTATAAACCTGGATTCAGTAAAAAAAAGAAGGATCGCGTCATTATCCGACTTGGGAGCGGGGAGATCCATGGTTGTGCATGAAACATACACCAAAAAAATACAGACAAGTGAAACGACAATATTCTGAATTTTCATGCTCCCTATTATAAGAAAAACGGACTGTAATGGCAACCATGACAGACGGAATATAATATCCATAATGATTTTTGACAGTAGCTAATGAAATAATTCATTTTCGGTTGAGAAATCAAATCGTCAAAAATCAGTTATTTTTAGTTTTTTCCTTTGTGGCAAAATTCCTTTTTTTGATATATATTGAGCATTGATGGAAGAAACGGCGATACTGATGGACATACAGTCGGCCAATTGCATTTTTATCTCAGGACCTGAAAATCGTATACAGGCAATTCTTGATTCCACAGCAACAGGGGTTTCTGCACTTGGAAAGCCAACACCGCAATTCAGTCTTCACTTTGCACAAAACGAGGACTTTTTCATCAGGCTGTCAGAACCATTCACAGTCCCCCAGTTTGGCATCCACCACACAATAGGCTCTTTAATACCTGAAGACGCTTACATGCGCGCACTCACCTCGCTTCTTGAACAACTGACTTCACTCGCTCCGCAAGTCTTCGCCGGACTTACGTTTTTTTTCAATGCAACGGACATTTTTCACCCATGCTTTTATCGCCTTACTGAACTTGAAGGCGAGTTGTTTCTCTACCTGTTCCGCATCGATCTTGGATTCAAGCCTGGTTTCTGCGAAATAACCATAAGAGGAACCAATGACCTCTCGCATTGTTTCAAGTCATCATCGCTTTTCTGCGAGGGGCTCCTGATTCCCATAAAGCAGATTCTTTCACTCCCTGACAAGGGAATGGAATGCCTGGTCCGTGAGATCATTTCCGAGACATGGATTGGCGAAACAGGACGCGGATACAGGGTAAAGGGAATCTGGATAGACGATGACCTTTCCAAGTTTTTTACCCGGCTCTTTACTTCACCAGGGAAACGGCTCTATCCGTTCTTTCCATTTGTCTGCAGATACAAAACCATCTGTTTGTCCGTAATCCGCTTTGGGATAGAAGCGCTTGGCAGCCAGTCGCGCCTTTTAAAATCTGCTCTTGAAATCCTGCAGCCCGAGATCAGTAACATTGAGAATGCCCTGAAAAAAAACCGCTACAACGACGATCTTGCAGAACTCGCCATGCTTAAAAAAAAGGTCGATCCCTCATTGTGTTCTGGATGGGATGATGTTATAGTTGAAACATATCCGAACCAGCAGGGGAACCGTGAATACCTCGTTTCAGAAAAAAACCACTGACTACAGCGGCTTTCGAGTCACTGTCATGGGCCTTGGCCTTCATGGCGGAGGCCTCGCATCCGCGCGTTTTTTTGCATCACGGGGAGCCACGGTGACAGTCACTGACCTGAAGGACGGCAAAACCCTTGCCCCGTCAGTGGAAAAACTCGCCGATCTGTCAATACGTTTTGTACTCGGCTGTCACGAAACATCTGATTTCACGGAAACGGACCTGGTGATAAAAAATCCCGGAGTCCCTGTTGACTCCGGGTATCTTGCACATGCCAGGGATGCAGGTGTCAACATAGAAACCGACATTTCCATCTTCCTGTCACATTGTGAAAATCCCGTAATCGCGGTTACAGGCAGCAAGGGCAAATCCACCACTGTCTCGGCAATACATTTCTGCCTCTCCAGGATTCTTCCAGAGACAAGGTTGGGCGGGAACATTACGGTATCACCACTGACCTTCATTGATGACCTTGAACCAGGCGCATGGGTCGTACTTGAACTGTCCTCCTGGCAGCTTGCTGATATAGCGGGTAAAAATTGCCTGAAGCCAAAAGTAAGCCTTATCACAAACATCCTGCCAGACCACATGAACCGATACAAAGGCATGGATGATTATGTCGCAGACAAGAAGCTCATATACACCCTGCAGGATGCAGATGATTTTTCCATTTTTAACCTTGATGATCAGTATACCACACGGTTCATGAAGGAGTCCTGCGCACAGAAACTTGTATTCTCATCCAAAAAACTCCCTGCAGGCATGAATGGCGCATGGCTGATGCCCGAGGGAGGCTTGTTGCGGATTGGCAGGGAGGAACACCAGATCCTTCC
>RPPD01000481.1 GCA_003818675.1 Spirochaetaceae bacterium | reverse complement strand
TCAGTAGAAATATGAGGAAAAAAAAAACCGCTTCATTTGATTACCAGATTCAGGTTTGCCCCGAATATGTCTGACCCCCCGCAATCAACTACCACGAGCGCCTTGTAGGTGTCGTTCGGAATTTTACTCAGATCAATTTTGAACCTTCCGGAGGTTCCCGGATACAGGCGCAGAGGCTCCGCTTCGAATTTCCCCATGAAGGTTCCCTTGGGGTCATATAGCTCGGCATACACCTCGGCTCGGAGCATCCGCTGACCCGAATTTTCCACGTCAAGCTCAAGGTGCTGGGCTACACCCGCCTTCTGGAGTTTTGTAGAAATGAACTTGATGCTCCGGGCGCCTGTCTGCCCGATGTGGGTCATGAACTGGACCCCGTAGCGAAAGACCTGCCGGATCCCCATCCCAACCCTGTCGGGTTTTGCGAGCGTCGATTCAGGGGAGGTTTCCGGGACTTCCTCCACCATCATCATGCTCCAGTAAGTCCCGGCGAGACTTGAATCCTCCGGCACCTTTACTGTGTAGCGTACCGCCAGGGTTTCTTTGGGCGGGACAATGGCGGTCTTTGGACTGAAGGTTATCCAGTGGGCATTGCTGCGGCCGAGCTTGCCCGCCTCGCCGTAGATAACGCGGCCGTCCGCGTAGAAAAAATAATCAGTCTGGTAGACCTTGACTTCCGCGGGCTTGTCGCCGTTGTTCTGGATCTCCAGCGAACCCTCGTATGTTTGCCCTATCGCGGCCTCTTTTTCATGGGTAAGACCGCCCTTTATAAGCATATCTGCCTGGAGGGGAAGCAGAGCCAGGAAAAAAACAGCCGTGTATATGGCAAAACCAATGGATATCCGGGGAAGCAACATATTTTTTTTTCTAAACATAGATGGCTCTCTCCCACCGCTACCTTGGGTCAACGTTGGTAATGGTATAAACGACTGAGGTTGTATATACACCGGAAGACATCAGGGGCACGGAAAATTCATCCAGCATCAGCTCTATCGGAACGTTAGAACGGGTCCTCGTAACACGGAACAAATATGTTGGGGTATCATCAACAAGAACATAATTCAATCCGTCATTGATGGTGCCCGTACCTGTTCCATTTCCGGTTCGCTTTGCGTAAAGGCGCACGTCGGGATCCCAGGTCGTATCCACCTTGTGAACAGTGACATACCATGTGGCTGCGCTCCAAGTAATAGTTATATTCACATCCACCAGATTTGTCGCGCTTTCCGTAAATGTCGTCAAATTTGCGCCCGCGGTGCTGGCAGGCAACAGATCCGTGGCATCGATATCAACATCCCAGGAGCCTCCGGACACCGTTGCCTCAATTGTACCAAAACCAAAAAGCGTAATGGCATTGCTGAGAAAGAGGACCATTATTATAGCAATCGTGCAATGCTTCATCACCGGCTCCATGTTCCCTTGCGGGGAAAAAAAAGGGGAGGCAAAGGCCTCCCCCCTGTTTATCGGTTTTTTATGAGGCCACAGTGAGTGTAAAAGTCACTGTGACGGTTTCTGTATCTCCAACCACCAAGCTGCCGGGGGTGACAACATTGAAGTTGTACTGGACAGCTGCTCCGTCAGTGGCGCCTACGCCTGTCACGCAGCTTCCGATTCCCGTGATGAGGTTCTGGGCTACGTTGGAAATGGTCACCGGGGCGCCTACATATGCACCACGGGTGCCGGAACCGCCGGCAATACCTGTGATTTGAACGGAAAGCGATGTTCCAGCCGGTGCAGCGTCAAGGGCGTCCCACTGCACGGTAATGTTCCTTCGTGCCGCTCCTGCAACCAGTGACGTGTACTGCAAGTACTTGGAGTTATCGGTGTCACCGATCGGGTCAAGACCTCCCTGGGCTGGCGCGGTGATATCCAGTACCACGGTTACCGTGTCATCCAGGTCAATCAATGCGATGTCACCCACATTCATGGTCACATCATGAGCAGCGGTCTGTGCAAAGAGCATTCCGCCGAAAGCCATCAAAACAATTACTACTAGAAGACGCTTCATGGTCTACCTCCTGAAAATATCTCGTTGCAGGCAATCTGTCCGCAACCCCCAGTTTTTCCAACTTTCTGCTCTTTGATATATAGTATCATTCATATATCATTCAAATGCGAATATTTTTTTTTGTTACTATTAGGGTTCAAACTTGGTAGCAAATCACTATTCTTGTATATTGTTATTATAGCCCCAAAAATCTCCAAAGTCAATAAAATATTAAATATTTTTCTTTTTTTTATACAAAGACACAGGTGTCTAAAACCCTGGTTTCTTGTGCTTTTGATTCAAAAAACAAGCGAATTTCTTGAAGACTCGTCATGCATTGCGTATAATTATAGTATGATACCAGCCTCTGGCATCCGCATTCAGGACACAAAAAGAGAGGACGGAATTAGTTATGTCCGTGTCGGCGGCCGCGTCAATATATACAGCGCGGAAAAATTGAAAAAATACATGGAACAATTGGCCGGCAAGGGCGAAACCTCTTTTATTGTGGAC
>RPPD01000480.1 GCA_003818675.1 Spirochaetaceae bacterium | reverse complement strand
TGCCGCCATTGTCAAGGGCGGACTGAACCCGGTCGCTGCGCTTGAGGAAAACGGTGTGAATGTGATTTCACGTGCGCTCTCCTCGGTAATCCCGTATGAGAAACTGTTCCCCTACACCGAGTTCGAAGAGCGTTTCCGTGACCTCATAAAGACAGTATAATATATCCTATTATGCTATAACGGCAAAATTGCCGTTAGAAAAATATCAATTTATCCTTCTTTTTCTTAAGAAATCCAAAAAATCACTCTATATTTGCCTTAAACAGTGAATTGATTTGACAGAAAATCCCCTGAATGATAGGTTAAATTTATTAAACGGCAAGTCATTGCCGATGTTATTCAATTCAATAAGAAGGAGGGTTTCGATGGCTATAAAATCACCCTATGTACAGAGTGTCTTCGAAACATTAAAGAAGAGGAATCCTGGAGAGAATGAGTTTCTGCAGGCAGCGGGAGAGATCCTGGAATCTCTCGAACCAGTAATTGAAAAGAACCCGGAGTTCAAGGATGCGGCTCTTCTTGAGCGCCTTGTTGAACCTGAGCGGCAGATTCTTTTCCGCGTGCCGTGGATAGATGATTCAGGCAAGGTTCAGGTGAACAGGGGTTACAGGATCCAGTATAATTCCGCTCTTGGACCCTATAAGGGAGGCCTCCGCTTTCACCCTTCGGTAAACATATCCATCATAAAGTTCCTTGGATTTGAGCAGATTTTCAAGAACTCCCTCACCGGCCTCATGATGGGCGGCGGCAAGGGTGGTTGTGATTTCGATCCAAAGGGCAAGTCTGACAACGAGGTCATGCGATTCTGTCAGAGCTTCATGAGCGAGCTCTTCCGCCACATTGGCGCGGACACGGACGTTCCTGCCGGAGATATTGGTGTGGGTGGTCGCGAGGTTGGTTACATGTTTGGCCAGTACAAGAAGTTAACCCGCTTGTGGGAAGGCGTTCTTACAGGCAAGGGCCTTACATTTGGAGGATCTTTGGCGCGCACAGAGGCCACGGGCTACGGCTGCGTCTATTTCACAGATGAAATGCTGAAAGCCCGCAAGACGAGTTTTCAGGGCAAGACGGTAGTCGTTTCCGGTTCCGGAAACGTTGCAATCTATGCGCACGAAAAAGCGACACAGCTTGGCGCCAAGGTCGTGGCAATGTCAGACTCAAACGGCTACATCTACGACAAGAACGGCATCAATCTTGACACTGTGAAGCGCCTTAAGGAAGTGGAACGCAAGCGCATAAAGGAATACGTAACCGAGCACAAGGGCGCGGAATACAAGGACGGCTGCGCGGGAATCTGGAACATCAAGTGTGATGTAGCCCTGCCCTGCGCAACCCAGAATGAGCTTGATGGCAAGGCCGCTGAAACCCTTGTGAAAAACGGCTGTATAGCGGTTGCTGAAGGTGCAAACATGCCCTCCACACCTGAAGCAGTTGAAGTTTTCATCAAGAACAAAGTCTCCTTTGGTCCTGGCAAAGCGGCAAACGCCGGCGGTGTGGCCACATCCGGTCTTGAGATGCAGCAGAACTCCATGCGCCAGTCGTGGACCTTTGATGAAGTGGACAACAAACTCCATGGAATCATGGTGGGCATCCACGACGCAGCCTCATCCGCTGCTGCCGAATACGGCACACCTGGAAACCTGGTCAATGGCGCCAATATCGCGGGCTTCATGAAAGTCGCCAAAGCGATGATGGCTCAGGGTGTTGTGTAAGCAAAGTTATTGATTCTGGTTTTTTCCAAGCCTGGCTGCGAATTTATTTGCGGTCAGGCTTTTTTTTAAAATTCTATGCAACAATATGACAATCTGGCCATCCTACCGTTATCTAATATTTCAGGAGGAAAAATGAAAAAGATCTTGTTTGCGTGCGCGGTGATGATTCTTTTCTTTTCCGCGCAACTGGCTGTTGCCCAGACTGCAAAAAAATCCATGGATGATAATATCGGTGTGGTTTTTCTTGGCATTGGGCTGGGATTTCCTGCAATGGAGGGAGACATGGGTATCCCTCCACTTGTCGCGGGATTTGACTGGTATATCAAGTTTGACCCCATGGTTCCCATAAGTTTTGGAGCAGTTTTTGGGTATGCAGGATCAACCTACAGTTTGTCAAATCCCTTGCCGCCGCCGGAGTCATATGATTTTGACTACAGCTACTTGCTCATAGGCGTGCGGGCAGCATACCATTTCACCCAACTTATAAAAGTGGAAAACCTTGACGTCTATGCCGGGGTTTTATTGGGGTACTATATCGTAAATGTGGATGAACCCAGCGGCTTTCCCGTTGCCTTGTACGATCCTTCCGCAAATACTATTGGGTTTGGTGTGTTTGGCGGCGCACGGTATTATTTCACTGACATGTTTGGCGCATTTGCAGAAGTGGGCTACTCATTCGGATATATCAGCGTGGGCGGCATTCTCAGGCTATAGAATTGATCAATTATAAGAAAAAGTGCATTTAAAAAAGTATTAAAATTGGAAAAATGGCATAAAAAAAGGCGC
>RPPD01000479.1 GCA_003818675.1 Spirochaetaceae bacterium | reverse complement strand
CGCATCATACTGGGCTTTATGTATGCGCTCTTTTATCTCCTGGAAAAATGTCTTATATTCGGCGGTTACTATGACTGACATTCATTGCCTCCCTTCAACTATTACAATTCCTGCCCGCTGCCCCGGATAATGTGCCTGTCCCTTTTTCCCTTTGAATTACTATGAATGCTATCAGAAGCATGTGCCGAAGGCAAGAAAGCGAGCCGACAGCAGCAGGCCTTAACCCATCTTCCGCAGTTATTGCTTAAAATCTGTAAAATAGACGACTGCTGGAATAGCAACCCCGCATTAATTCTAGCTCTGTAATCGACTTATGCTAAAAAGCGCATGTAGTGCCGACTACCCCCTTGAAAACAGGGGGCTGAACTGCAATAATTTCTGCACGATGTATTTACGAAGACGTTGTCGCAACAAGGGCGGTGTGCAGTACGAATCATGGGCATTGGTGGAGTCCGTGCGGACGGAGCGAGGCCCCAGACAGAGGACAGTAGTGACCGTCGGCAAACTTCCAGGTCTGGATGCAGAGGAGAAGATTGGATGGGAAGAGATCGGCAGGGTACTTGACGGCAAGCCGGCACCAGCAGCATCTCTGTTTGAGCAGGCCCCTGATATACCTTCCTGGGCTACGGTCAATCTCAAGGGTATACAAGTGGAACGGCTTCGTCATTTTGGAGATGTCTACCTGGGACTGGCGCTTTGGAAGAGGCTGGGACTTGAGGAATTCTGTGACAAACATATACCTTCCGGGAGAGAAGAGGTTCCTTGGTCGGTAATGGCAACAGTACTCAGTCTTGCGCGATTCTGTGCGCCTTCGTCGGAATTACAGATAGCGGATTCGTGGTATAACAAGACAGCACTTGATGATCTTCTAGGGGTGCCTGCTGAAAAGATAAATGATGATCGCCTCTATCGTGCCTTGGATGCGCTCCTTCCTCACAAAGACAACCTGTGCAAACATCTGCAACAAAGATATGGGGAGTTGTTCGGCACGAAGTTCGAGTTTCTTATCTACGATATCACTTCGACATATTTTGAGGGGATGGGAAAAGCCAATCCTCAGGCAAAGAGAGGCTATAGTAGGGACAGCCGACCTGACTGCGTGCAGGTTTGTATCGGCCTCGTAGCCAGCGTTGAGGGGTTGCCCCTTGCCTTTGAAGTTTTCGATGGAAACCGTACAGATGTCACTACTGTAGAGGAGATGGTCGAGCTTATGCAAAACAAGTACGGTAAAGCAGAGAGGATATGGGTCATGGACAGGGGGATGGTAAGCGAAGAAAACATAGAGTCATTACAAAGCTGCGGTGCCCGCTACCTTGTAGGTACACCAAAAGCCATGCTCAGGAAATTTGAGCATGAACTTATAGATAAGGACTGGCAGGAGGTTCAGCACGGTGTGGAGGTTAAGCTCTGTCAGGCACCTGATGGCACAGAAGAAAGCTTTGTTCTATGCCGCTCGGAAGGGAGAAAGGTCAAAGAGACAGCCATCTTGAATCGGTTTATTACACGCTTGGAAGCAGGGCTCGATAAACTTAAGGAGCAAGCTGAGAAGGGAAGGCTCCGGGATCGGCAGAAGGCAGACCGAAGAATCGGGCGTCTTTTGGAAAGAAACAGCCGGGCCGCAGCTCTTTTTGATATCACGGTAGAAGAACAGGGAACAGGCCTTCAGAAACGCTTGAAGGTAGTCATCAAAAAACACGAAGACCGTTATGAATGGCTTCTTTCCACCAGCGGCAGCTATCTTCTTCGTACTAACTGGAAAGAAAAAGATCCCAGGGAGATATGGAAGACATATATTCAGCTTACCCAGGTAGAAGACGCCTTCCGGACTGCCAAGAGCGATCTTGGGATGAGACCGATCTATCACCACAAGGCTGATCGCACGCAGGCTCATATTCTCGTGTGCTTCCTGGCATTGGTTCTGTGGCGGACACTTCAGCAGTGGATGGAGTGTTCGGGACTGGGCACAGCTCCGAGAAAACTTATTGAGGAACTCCGTGAACTCCGGTCGCTTGATGTGCTTCTGCCTTCGCGTGACAACAAAACTATCCGGCTACGGGTAGTGAGCACTGCGCCCCCGGGCCTGAAGATTCTGCTTCAGCGTTTGAAGTTGCCGCTGCCCAATAGACCGAAAGTTATTGAAAATGTAGTGCCGACTTTGGCCGACTGAATGAGCGAACTCATTGATTCACAAAAACTTTAAACTTTAAACTGCGGAAGATGGGCTAAAGCGTAGAAATTTATGGGAAGTGTGTCACCGTTTCAATTTGAATTGCTTCAAGATATTTTTTCATAAAGCCGTGAGTAAAAAGTAACAACTTGAAGGAGTCGAACAGCTGTCTTGAATAATTGGACGGATGGGCTGCTGGATTGCGATATTTATCTTTTATTTCAAAAAGGTTATTCTTAAACTCAACAACCTTCTGTTTGCCAACCGTATGTTTCAGAATAAAATTATGTAGAGGCCATAAAGTATCAGTCTGACTTTTCACTTTTCTCGCTTTAT
>RPPD01000478.1 GCA_003818675.1 Spirochaetaceae bacterium | reverse complement strand
GTGCCATTTCAGCATGCGAGGGTGCGCTTCTTGTTATTGACGCAACACAGGGCGTTGAGGCGCAGACCCTCTCCAACCTGTTCCTGGCCATGGAGCATAACCTGCACATCATACCTGTCATTAACAAGATAGACCTGGCGGCTGCAGACGTGGAGAGTGTGAAGAAACAGATCAACCACGACCTCGGTCTGGATTCTGATCTGGCGCATCCGATCTCGGCCAAGACAGGGCAGGGGATAGAGGAACTCATGGAGGCGATGGTAAAAGAGTTCCCGGCACCGGCTGGCAGCGCGGAAAAACCGCTCAAGGCGCTCATTTTTGATTCCCATTATGATCCGTACCGCGGAGTTGTTGTCCATGTCCGGATTTTTGACGGCAGGCTTGCCAGGGGACAGCAAATCCGGTTCATGTACAACGACAGCACCTACGAAGTGGAAGAGACCGGCATATTCCGCATCCAGCTCGTCAAGAATGAAGGCCTCGAGGCCGGGGATGTCGGTTATTTCATAGCAGGAATAAAAACCATTTCAGACACGCGGGTCGGAGACACTGTCACCGACAATGAAAGACCGTGCGACGAGCCTGTGAAGGGTTTCAGGGAAGTAAAGCCCGTGGTATTCTCCTCAATTTACCCTGTGGATTCCAATGACTACGAGGAACTCACGGCTGCTTTGGAAAAACTCAAGTTGAACGACGCTTCGCTTGTGTATGAGAAGGACTCCTCGGCCGCATTGGGCTTCGGCTACCGCTGCGGATTCCTGGGCCTGCTCCACCTGGAGATAGTGCAAGAGCGCATTGAACGGGAATACAACCTCGGTATTGTGTTCACCGCGCCCTCGGTCCGCTACAAGATCACGATGAACAATGGGGACAAGCTTTCCATAGACAACCCGCTCAACTTTCCGGACCCCGGCCACATAGCAGGAAGCGAGGAGCCCTATATCAAAGCCGCGATCATTACACCCTCGGAATATCTCGGGAACATCATGACGCTCTGCCTTGAAAAACGCGGAGTGCAGACATCCTTTACATATCTTGATGAAAAGCGAGTGGAGGTTTTTTACGAACTGCCGCTGGCCGAAGTGCTCTTTGATTTTTATGACCGCCTGAAATCATTAAGCAGGGGCTACGCTTCTTTTGACTATGAACTCATAGGCTACAGGCCTACGGATCTCGTAAAGCTTGACATTCTTGTAAACGGCAAGGCTGTGGACGCGCTATCACAGCTCGTATTCAAGGACAATGCGTACACCAGAGCCAGAAGCATATGCAAAAAGCTTTCTGCAGAAATCCCGCGCCACCAATTCAAGATACCGATACAGGGCGCAATAGGTTCAAGCATCATAGCGCGCGAGACCATCAACGCGGTGCGCAAGGATGTCACGGCAAAGTGCTATGGCGGTGACATTTCCAGGAAGCGCAAACTCCTGGAAAAACAGAAAGAGGGAAAAAAGCGGATGAAGATGGTGGGAGATGTTGAACTTCCGCAATCCGCATTTCTGTCAGTTCTAAAAACCGATGAAGATTAGCGCGCTTTTCAGCGGACAAGACAGGCCATGGATCTCTCTATCCTTTTTTTAAAATATCCACAGTGGAGAAGTATCGCGGCAAGTGAAGATTTGTTGCAGTCAGGCAGGATGAGTCTGTGTGGGAGATGAAACCAGACATAATCTATTAAGACAAGTACTTGCATATCCTCATCGGACAGCTTCTCCTCATCTTCCGAAGCTTTTTTAATGCGTTCTGCCATGATTTTTTCAGCTTGTTCCAGAAGGAGTTTCTCTTTTTTTAAAAAGGAAAGTACATCTCTTTGTGAGACACGGTCAAAACAGGAGCCAGTGGTTTTCCCGGGAGTTGCAGAAGCACCTGTGACCCTGGTGTCTGTTGCAGGGTTGATTGTGCCTGGTTTTGCGCTGGTTTTGTAGAACTTTCTTCCGCCCAGATCAAGGCCAGCTTCAGAGATCTCAACGATCCGCCCGGATGATTCAGACAAGGCGCGGACATTTTCAGCATAACCCTGAAGTATCAGGTCCGAGACCAGGGGCCGGCCCTTTTTATCACGGGAGGAAATTCTCGGCCGTGCCAAAAACTGGGCGTATTCAGTCTGACCTGCTGCGCGCGTGCGCTTGACGCGGGAGAGCGCCATTCTGGCATGGGGGGAGTCCGAAGAGTGGTTTTTCATGAATGGATAACTGAAATCAAGACCGGTCAACATGACATCATTTTGTGTCATTTTCAGTGCGAGATAAACGGCGGCAACACCAACAGAGCCAAGCGGGGGCACTGCATATGGCAGCATGCGGTCTGCCTTGAGGCGAGTGAAGAGCGAAACAGGATGGAACATGGACGATATTCCGTAAACCTTGCTTCCAAGCGTGTCCAGAAAATGCCTTATGACTTGCGGACTGGATGACAAATCTGCGACAAGGGGGATGCCGGATTTTTTTTGCGCAAGAAAATCCAGCAGATTGATAAACTGGCTTTCAAGTGCCAGGATTATATCCGGGAAAAGCC
>RPPD01000477.1 GCA_003818675.1 Spirochaetaceae bacterium | reverse complement strand
TCTGCATTTGAAAACAGGAATGGAAAAATTGAGAATGACGCTGATATTCGTATTTTTAACGAGAAAAATCCAGATTCACCAATGTTGCGTGGATTCGGAATACATGGTGGCGGTTATTACCCGGACAATGACTGGACACTTGGATGTATTGCCATGCGGGATTCTGAAGTTGTGGAGTTGTATGACTATCTGAAAAACAACCCGGAGAACGGGTTGGGCACGCTCGTTATTATCATGGATTAGGTTTGCGTGAATTGCGAATACTGCGCCCTGGATTGCGCATGTCCTTGCCCTGACCACGTCTATGACGGTCAGGTTCACGTCTATGACGGTCAGGTTCATTTCTGTGCCTGTTGTGGTCCTGTTGGCGCTGTCCAGGCCGGTTCTGCCAGTTAGTCTGACTGCCGGTGCGGCCCTGCCGGTTGTCAGGCCGGGGACGATTTTCATTCCGGGTATTTTTGTTGACATGACTTTGCCTGGCATCAACATGGGGGGCATGTGTTCCTTTTGCAACAAGCAATACCGCGGTTTCCGTGTGATATGTATGGGGAAACATGTCCACGGCGGAGCATGATGCCAGGGAATAGTAAGGACTCAACATCAGCAGGTCGCGGGCAAGTGTGTCCGGAGAGCATGAAATATAGACTATACGTTCCGGCCTGAGATCCTGGATGGCGGTTACCAACTGCTGAGAAAGCCCGGTACGCGGCGGATCAGTGACCAGGGCGTCAATATCGCCCTTTGAATAATTCCTTATGCCTGTCTCGGCAATCTTGTGGAGAAATGACGCGTTTCCTACCTTGTTGGTCTCGCTGTTGTAAACAGCAGCGGCAACCGCGTCCCTGTCGTTCTCTATACCCACGGCTGTTTTTGCTTTTTTTGCAGCTGGAAGCGTGAAGAGACCGACACCTGAAAAAAGGTCCATGACCCTGTCGCTCAATGCGAGTTCCAGTTTTCGCATGGCGAGTGAAACAAGTTTCTCTGCCTGCATGTAATTGGTCTGGAAAAAGGAATGGATCGGAAACGAGTAATTGAAGGCCCCGACAGTTTCCTCAAGAAGAAGCTTCCCGGCGCACAGGAAAAACCCCCTGTAGGTTTTGAGCCCAATGCCTGTCACACCCGGGATGCGCTCCATGAGAGATATGCAGAATTTCTGGTATTCAGGATTCATGGACTCGGCATAAAAAACGATTCCAGCCTCTCCACGGGTGTTGCCGCGGACATGAACCTGCGATATCCAGGCCGGAAGCCTGGTCCCGAGAAGCTTCTCGTACACAGCCTGGTTTACGGGCAGCTCAACCTTGCAGTAGGAAAAATCCACAAGCTCCTTGGAGTTTTCCTTCATGAGACCGAGGTCTCCGTTCTCATCCCGCATGAGCGACAGCTTGTTCCTGTATTGAAGCGGATTGTCCATTCCGATTACGGATTCCACAGCCACCTTGGTACCCAGGGATTTCTCAAGCGTTTTCTGGAGTATCCTTCGCTTCCAGTAGAGCTGGGCCTGGTAGGCGATATGCAGCCATTGGCATCCGCCGCAACCGCGGTCAAAGGCCTCGCAATCAGGCTCAACGCGGTCTGCTGACGGTTCGAGTATTTTTTCTATGACAGCGCTTCCGAACTGTTTTCTCATTTTGCGGAGCCTGACCATTACCTTGTCACCGGGAACACCCTTCGGCACATAGACAAGCCCGGCAGAGGTCTTGGCGCATGCGTATCCGCCATAGGACAGGGAATTGAGTGATGCTTCAATTTGAAGGTCTTTTTCCGGGTTGGGGCTCATTCGGGCTATACTGCGACATATTCAGTGAAAAGGCAAGGGGGTTTGTTTTCACATAAATCAACGATTATTTTCCTTGACCAGCCATAACCAGATCGGTATATTTCCTGACATGATTGTACACCCCAAAATAAAAAACAATATCTGTTTGAATGCCCACCCGAAAGGTCTGGAATATCTTGTGGACCGGGAAATCGAGTATGTGAAGCGCCAAAAACGCATTGACGGACCCAAAAACGTGCTTGTCATTGGCGCATCCACGGGTTATGGCCTGGCGTCCCGGATCGTTGCGGCATTCGGGTCTGGTGCCGCGACAGTGGGTGTGGCCTCTGGCCGCCATCCCACGGCAGTGCGCACAGGCAATGTCGGCCACTACACAATGCGCGCCTTTGACCGTGCCGCTTCCAGCGAAGGATTGTATGCCAGGAGCATCTTCGGCGACGCCTTTTCAGATGAGATCAAGGACGAGGTTGTTGAGGTACTGAAGTCAGGAAACATGAAACTGGATCTCGTAGTCTACAGTCTCGCAGCGAGCTCGAGAAAAATACCCGGAACAGGCGAAATTTTCAGGGGTTCGATCAGGCCGATAGGCAGATCATATTCGTCAAAGTCCCTGGACGCGGGTACCGAGAAGATCAAAATGATAAGTTTCGAGCCCGCGACCGAAGCGGATATAAAGGGAGCCGTGAAGGTCATGGGCGGCGAGGACTGGGAACTCTGGATTAACAGGCTGCAGG
>RPPD01000476.1 GCA_003818675.1 Spirochaetaceae bacterium | reverse complement strand
GGCCTGTAGAGCCTGTCCTGCCCCAGAATCATCTGGTACGCCTCCATGGTGAACTTTTCAGGCCAGACGCGGAACTGGATTGTAGAGGCTTTTTCATCTACAGAGTCAATGAACACCTTCGCCAATGGAATAATGATAATAAAACTCAAAACAATAAAAAAAACTATATTGCCTAACATGAACAGTGTTCGTGCACGCTGTCCTTTTCTAAAACTCAGCTTGTCTACCATTTCTGTTACCTCTTAGATGATCCCTTCACCGCGGATTTTCTTCACGATCTTGTTTGCGCTTATTACCAGCACAAAGGCAATAACTGCCTTGAATATGCCTACAGCTGTGCCGTAATCGTAGTCTGCGTCAATAAGACCACGTCTGTATACATATGTCTCTATGACGTCGGAAACATCGTAGACAATTGGGCTATATAGCACAAGAACCGACTGGAAGAGGTTTAGAATCCTTGAAATGTTCATAATGAGAACCGCTGCTATTGTAGGCATAAGGTGCGGCAGGGTGATGACCTGCATCTGCCTGAACCTGTTGGCTCCGTCAATCTCGGCCGCTTCGTAGAGCTGCGGGTCAACCCCCGAAAGCGCTGCCAGGAAGATGACTGTTCCCCAGCCTGTTTCACGCCAGAGCAGGATAAACAGGTATATTGGCCGCCACCAGACTTCCTTGGCCAGGAAATAGATGGGTTCTCCACCAAACGACTTGATGATAAAATTGACCAAACCGGTCTGCGGCGAGAGGAGCAGGTGGAATACGCTTGCCACAACTACCCATGAGAGAAAGTGTGGAAGATATATAAGGGTCTGTACTGTCTTCTTCAAGGTCCTGTATTTGATCTCATTCAGCAGAAGCGATAATGTCAGAATGACAAACATTGAGAGGACAATGTTCAAACCGCTCAACAGGAGTGTATTTCCAAACACCCTGTAAAAGCTTTGAGTCTGAAACATTTCCACAAAGTTCTGAATTCCTATGAATTTGCCCAAACCATTAAGATTAAACTCAAAAAATGCAATATACATGTTGGCGATTGGGAAATACTGGAAAAGTATGAAATAAAAAAATCCAGGAATCATGAAAAAATAAAAAATGCTAGATTTTTTAAAACGTTTCCCGAGGGGACTTATTTGCCGCACGGTTTTCAAAGTAACACCTCCACTGAGAATAAGTGTGCGCTTTTGTATTGTCATTTATCGTGATACATCAACACTCCCATATTGTCAAGCCTTTACAACCATTTTTTAGCTTGCAGAAGCGAAAATATACATATATGAGCTTCAACCTGCATTTTCTCCAAAATATCCACTGCCATTTTCACTCCTTGACCTTGATTCTACAATCTCCCATACTCTATTTCGAGTATGAACATAAAAAAAACACATTATACAACCATTTGGTTACAGGATGAGAGTTCCGGAAAGATCCGGATCATAGACCAGAGGTTTTTACCTTTTGAACTCTGTTTCAAGGATATCGATACTCTTTCAGGGATGTATGAAGCAATTCATGACATGCTTCTTCGCGGTGCTCCACTTATTGGTGTTGCTGGTGCGTTTGGCATGTATCTGGCTATACGTAATATGCCATGTAATAAGACAAAATCTTTCGATGGTGAATACCTTGCCAATGCCGCCAGAATGCTTGTTTCCAGCCGGCCAACTGCAATTAACCTCAAGTGGGCTGTGGAAAGAGTCATTGCAACTGTCACGAAAGGCAAAACCATTGAAGAAAAATCGCGGCTTGCTCTGGAGGAAGCACAAAAAATCCGCCAGGAAGAGATGGAAAACTGCCGTCTCATAGGTGTGTACGGTCTTCCGTTGATTGAAAAAATCGCGGCACTTAAACCCGGAAAATCTGTGAATATTCTGACACACTGCAATGCAGGCTGGCTCGCCTGCATTGACTGGGGAACCGCTACTGCGCCCATTTACATGGCCCATGACAGTGGGATTCCCGTCCATGTCTGGGTTGACGAGACACGGCCGCGCAACCAGGGTGCAAGACTCACCGCCTTCGAACTGGGGGAACACGGTGTTCCACACACTGTCATTCCGGACAATGCAGGCGGACACCTCATGCAGCACGGACTTGTTGACATGGTAATAGTTGGCAGCGACAGGACAACCCGCACAGGGGATGTCTGCAACAAAATAGGCACATATCTGAAAGCGCTTGCCGCTGCGGATAACAATATTCCATTCTATGTCGCCCTCCCCCGATCCAGCATTGACTTTAGCATCAAAAACGGAGTTGAGGAGATCCCCGTTGAGGAACGGGATGCAACCGAAGTCCATTATGTTGAAGGCCTTCTTGATGGAGAAGTAAAAAATGTCCGAATTACGCCTGAGAAAAGTAAAGCTGCCAATTACGGCTTTGATGTCACACCTGCACGGCTTGTGACTGGTTTAATAACCCAATGCGGAATCTGCAGTGCGGATGAGACTAATATCAGCCGGCTTTTTCCTGACGCATCACGCGCAACGCATTAAGCAGGGCCAGAAGCGCT
>RPPD01000475.1 GCA_003818675.1 Spirochaetaceae bacterium | reverse complement strand
GGCACAACCATGATGTAGTAGCGGAGGTTGCCTGGATCAACAATAGGGACTATCCCGTACCAGATAAGATTGGTGTTGACCATCTCCATCAGGAAAATGTTCTCCTGCGCAAAATAATCTATTTTGTAATTGTTCTCGCCAAATGACGAGTCATGCTGGAATCCGAAAATTGACAGTTCACCTTGTATTGTATTTACGCGCAGGTCCGCAAGCTTTGTCCGTGAATTGGCTGCGTCAGTCCTGTAGGACTCAATGAAAAACTCGCGAATTTGCTGCCTGCTCGCTGAATAATACATTGTTCCCTTAAGCGTGCTCACAGAAAGCAGGATGTTGTAGAGTTTCAGGAAATTCTCAGGAGAATCCGTCCTGCTTCCGACCTTTCTGAGAATGAGTGTTTCCACTCCAAAAGTCGGCTTCATGTTTCTGATGCCAGTACTGACGCGGGCTGTCAAAGGCGTTTGCGGGATAAGGCTCAAGTTCCCGTCCTCATGGAAGTTGGCCGTTACCTCGCCCTGGCTGGCTTGTGCTGCGAGTTTTTGCAACACCGTGCCTGCGACAATGTCCTGGATCTTTTTGGGCAGCTCAGCGCCAACAGGATCGGATAGACCTGGTTCGGCCAAAGCAGGCTCAATAAAAAGAAAGACCAAGGTAAGAAACAGGGCTGTTGTTGCAACCGCCGGCTTTTTCATGCTAATGTATCCTCTCAATTATTATACAAAGTTTTACTTTACAAGTGTACCTCAAAAACAGACGTTTTTCAGGTACATTTTTAAACAACACGGGGCTTTCAGGAGTTACGTTTTTATGGAGCAAAGCATCTGTTTCACAGGGGGCGGAACAGCCGGCCATGTCTTTCCAGGGCTTGCCGTCATACAAGTGCTCCAAAAGAAAGCACCCTACACTGTTTTCTGGATTGGCTCAGGGCGCGGCATGGAAAAAAAGATAGTGGAAGCTGCCGGGATCCCCTTTGTGGGCATACCAGCGGGCAAGCTCAGGCGCTACTTTTCCATTAAAAACCTTATCGACCTGTTTAAGGTGGGCTTTGGATTCCTGAAAGCCCTCAGTGTTTTTGCCAAAAGGCGGCCGTTGGCAGTTTTCTCCAAGGGCGGTTATGTCACTGTGCCCCCGGTTTTTGCCGCGAAGCTCCTGAAAATTCCCGTGATCTCGCATGAGTCAGACTTTGATCCTGGGCTTGCCACCCGCCTTGCCTCAAAGACTGCATGCAAGATCTGCGTCTCATATCCGGAGACCCGTGAATACTTCCCGCAAAACATTCGGATGAAAGTCATTGCCACAGGCAATCCTGTCCGGGAGGAAATAACAAATGGAGATGCGGCAAAAGGGAGACAAATAATAGGATGCAGGGATGACCTGCCTGTAATTCTTGTACTTGGCGGCAGCCTGGGCTCAAAGATCGTGAATGACCTTATAGACTCAGTTCGGGAAAGGCTCTGTTCCAGGGCCTTTCTTGTCCACCAGACAGGCGAGAAACATTTTGCAACAACAAGACGCTCCCCGGACAGCAGTACCGCTGCCGGCCCATATTCCTCCAGATATTTCCGCCAGGCATTTTTCACCCATGAGCTTCCGCACATCCTGGCAGCCGCGACACTTGTAGTTGCACGCGCTGGCGCCAATACTCTCTGGGAGCTGGCCGCAGCGGGAAAGCCCTCCATTCTTATTCCGCTTGGAACCTCCGGCAGCCGCGGAGACCAGCTGCGCAATGCGGCCGTATTCGGCAACATTGGGGCAAGCATTGTCTTTGAGGAACAGACTGTCACCCCGGATAAATTCTGTGACGCACTATTCCCGCTTCTGGCAGACAATGCAAGACTTTCAGGGATGGCAGGCAAGGCGAAAAGCGTTTTTGTGGCTGACGCCAGGGAACGAATTGTCAAAGTCATCACTGACACTATCAACAGCATCAAGGAGGCGTAAAATGGGAATCAGCATGTTTGATGTGGCGGTCATAGTCCTCATGCTTGTGGCGATGGTACGCGGATACATCCGCGGATTTGTCACAGAAATAATGTCCACCGCAGCGCCATTTCTCGGGATACTGGCAGGTGCGCTTTTGGCAGGGCCGTGTTCCAGCATGTTCTCCTTTTTGAGCGGAAGCTACAATCCTCTCCTGAACCAGATCATCGCATTTCTCATTATTTTTCTTTTAGTCTACTTTCTTATCTTCCTTCTGCAGCGCCTTTTCCACAGCATTATAGACAAGCTCAACCTTGAAAATGCAGACAAGGCATTGGGTCTGCTTCTGGGATTCATCGAGGGTGCAGCCATTGTTATCTTTGCCGTTCTTGTCATGAGCATTCTCCCGATAAGCGAGCTCCACAAATATTTGACTGACAGCGTGGCAGGAAGTTTATTGCTTGCGCTTTTGCCATCAGCAAAAGAACTTGTCTCCTGAAGGATTAGGATTTCAGTGTTTGAAAACATAATCGGAAACCAGGAAACCATTAAAAATCTGAAGCTGGAACTTGAATCAAAATCTCTCCCGCAGGCGATCCTGTTTTTTGGTCCCGAGTTTTC
>RPPD01000474.1 GCA_003818675.1 Spirochaetaceae bacterium | reverse complement strand
GTAGATTACAACGGACAACGGGAAATTGTCTTCATTTTTTCCAAACAGGCGACACAAAAGAACATGACACTGCTTCTGTTCCGTCATCCGCGTCTTTTTGACTATCATGCATCCTCTATAGAGGAAACATTTGCCTTTTTTTCCAAAGTAATTTCGACATTTTATTTTTACGATTTACAATTGTCGGAACACCCGATCAATATTGTCCATTGTCATGACTGGCATACCGCTCTCGTCCCTCTTCTTATCGGTGAAAGCAATAAACTGAACCGGCAGGAGACCATGCAGTCCCAAAAAGTGAAGACAATATTCACCATTCATAATCTCTTGTATCAAGGTGTCGAGAAGGAGAGCATTATAGAGCGTATCGGTGCTCCGCGGGTACTGTTCCATCCACTAGGAGGAGCGCGGAAGGGCAAAATCAGCTTTTTACGAGAAGGACTGGAATATGCAGATTGTATCTCAACAGTATCGCCGACATACGCCAAAGAAATTGTTGAAACAGTGCATCAGGACGCCATTGGAGACGTCCTTAAGCGCCGGAGACATGCAGTTGTCGGTATCTTAAATGGTATAGATGTCCACCTTTGGAACCCTTCTCATGATGCAGCTCTTCCGCATCGCTATGATGGACAGAGTGTTTTTACCGAGAAACCAAAATTGAAGCGGCTTCTTCAGCGCGAAGTAGGGCTGCCACAGAAGGATGTCCCGCTTTTTTCTTTTGTCGGGAGGATAGAACCCAGACAAAAGGGGATTGATATTGTGCTTGAAGCCCTTGCGGTATTGGCGCGTACAAAGGCTCTGCAGGCTGTTTTTTTGGGTACGGGCGACCCAAAAAGTGTGAAAAGCCTCCGTGCTCTTGCGCGTGCGTACAAGAAAAAAATTGCCTTCGTCCATGCATTTGACGAAGTGCTGGCACGGCGTATGTATGCAGGAGCCGATGCGTTTCTTGTCCCTTCAAAATTTGAGCCGTGTGGACTGACGCAGATGATTGCAATGCGCTATGGTACAGTCCCGATCGTTCGGAAAACCGGCGGATTGGCAGATACCGTTGTTGATGGAGTCAATGGCATAGTATTTGGTCCCTACAGCGCCCATGCTCTCGCAGGCGCCATTTTACGGGCATGTGAGTTACGGAAGAGCGCTCCTCAGATTTGGAAGCGAATGATCACCGCCGGCATGAAGGAAGACTTCTCGTGGGACAGAAGTGCACGGGAGTATATATCATTATACAAAAGATTGTAATTTTGCTATCTTATAGTACACACCCTCACAGACTGGTAAAGAACGTGGTACGTACTTGTAAAAACTGGTAAAAACTTGTTGAAAATGGCGTCAATACGTTCTACCTATTGCAATAGGTACATACGAGCGTAAGTGATTGGCAGGTTTTTCCCATGAGGAAGTATTAATCCCAGAGTATTGAGCTTCGCAATCATTCAGATATGATAGATCGCGCGGGGGTGGAGTGAAATTTTCGCCGTGAATAAAGATATTTCTGAAAAGAACGATACACAAGGGAAATTTTAAAGATTGTAATTTTGCTATCTTATAGTATACACCCTCACAGACTGGTAAAGAACGTGGTACGTACTTGTAAAAACTGGTAAAAACACGTTCATTTCCGGTGCCGGTTTACGTACGGGTGTAGGTAATGGATCGTCCTCTCCCGTGGGGGAATATCAGTCCCAGAGTATTGAGCTTGGCAAGGTCACGCGACGCGGTTATCTGGGATACATCAAACAGTTGTTGCACCTTGCGGTTGGTGATGGAACTTGCCGGATCTGACAGGTGGGTGAGAATCCCTTTTTGCCGTTCGTTAAGTTCCCAGAACTGTGCAGAAAAGTCCTGATGAACCTGAGTATTAGAAATATCCTCGTACCGCTCCTGCAGGTTTGCCTCTATAGTTGAAACATAAAACAACAGCCAATGATTGAGATTGCCTTGTTTCTGGAGGCTTGTTAGAGCGATAGAATAGGACGATTCGTTCATGAGCCAATGTTTTTCAACCGTCAGAAAACCGCGGATGTCGTAGCCGTATTTAGCAAGAAACGCATTTGCCGTGAGCCTCGCTACAATACCGGAATCAGAGGGGATTGCAGCTCCGGTTGAAAGCAAGCATAGTGCAATTCCTGCCTGAATGACAGGATGATCTGTCTGGTTTTCCAGATACTCCAGAAGCGTCCGGATTGATGGTTCAACTGCATTTACCGCACGTTCTACTGCTTCGGGAGGCTGTCCCAATACCATTTCTGCAAGCGTCCGGACAGTAAGGACGGTAATTGGCTTGGTGCTTGCTGCCCATACCTCCTGAATATAGTCAAGCGCTTTTTCGTATGACAATACATCTTTATATTCTGTCGGAATATGCCGGGTCTGGTTGGCAAGAATTTTGGCAACCTGCCCGCGCGAAAGAAGTGTATGAGACAGTGCAAGAGAACTGTATATGCATGTAGTTTTGGCGTCCCAACGCGCTTTCATCTCCATTTTCGGAGAAAGTGGAATACAAAGTATTTGTTGTCGAAGAAGATCAATATGATGGAGG
>RPPD01000473.1 GCA_003818675.1 Spirochaetaceae bacterium | reverse complement strand
GACATGAGTGAATTCGTTCTTGGGGACACGGATCCCATGTACGACAAAGCTCTGGAGATAGTACTCGCCGCAGGCAAAGCCTCGACATCATACGTACAGCGCAAACTCAAGATAGGGTACAACCGCGCGGCCAGGCTTGTGGAGGAGATGGAGCAGCGAGGAATTGTCGGCCCCCAGAACGGCAGCAAAGCGCGTGACGTAATTCATGTCCCGTCCCAGCTAAGGTGACGGGCAGCGGAGGATAATCATGGCAGAAAAAATATCATTTATGCCTGGCAACAAATGGCGCGGCGGAGGCATCATACCGCCGGATCTCCGCACTATCACCAATCTGTCCTCCTGGAGCAATATTTTCATCAAGCACTTCAAGAATATCGGAAAACAATATGATACTTACCGCGTGAATGACGGGGAGCTGGTGGGCCAGGAAAAAGCCAACCTGATCCTGCTTTTGGAAAACCTCCTGGCAGGGCTCTTTGTTTTCCGCGACTACATACTCTCCCTGACAGACAAGGCCGAGGTCCGCCGCCAGATCCTTGACCAGACGATCTGTGCGGTAAAAATAGACGCGACTGTCTGGTCAGGTCATGGTACAATCCCGGCAAACGCCAAAAATATCGGCCAGGATTTTGCCGACCAGTACAACAAAACGCTTCTTCCGGGCGTCAAGGGACTGTTTGCCGCATACGGCGAGGCCGCAAAGGACAAAATCTTCTCCGACGCGGAGATTTCCGGTAATATCCAGACTATAGACTCACTCGCCTCTGAAATACTCATTACAATACAGGCGCTCTCTTCCCGCGAACTCTCGCGGTAACCGGATACATTCGGTTCATCCGCATTGTCACGATTGGCCTATAGGCTGTATATTCTCAAACAGGAAAAACAAATTCATGGACAAGTTACTTGCAGTCGCCCTGTCAGGCGGCGTGGATTCAACCGTTGCAGCGATACTTCTGCGCAAAGACAATCCACGGCTGATTGGTGCGACACATTTTATATGGCCTGACTCGCGCTGCTGCTCTCTGCCCATTTTCAAACGGGCGGAGTATCTTGCCCGTCAACTGTCCATTCCATATTATGTCATTGACCTGCAGGAGGATTTTCGCAGCAAGGTCGTGGATGACTTTGTGGCTACCTATGCGGCGGGCATGACTCCCAATCCGTGCGTCAAATGCAACGAGCATATCCGTTTCAGTCGATTTTACGCGCTCTTGCGGCAAAAGCTTGAGACCGAAGGGCAGCTTGCGCCCGGCGAAACAATGCTCTTTGCCACCGGACATTACGCAAGAATAGCCGAAACCCGGGATGGCCTTTTCCTGAAAAAAGCGCGCGATCCAAAAAAGGACCAGTCGTACATGTTAAGCCGCATACCAAAGAAAATGCTGCCCTTCCTGGTCTTCCCGCTGGGCGAATACCTGAAAACAGAAGTTGTGGAAATTGCCCGTGAGCACAAGTTCTCGACAAGTGAGTTCAAGACAGGAGAAGTCGATGAAAGCCAGGACGCCTGTTTTGTAGAGGGTGATTACGCGAAATTCGTTATACAGGCGGCTGCGGCTGGCAAGACCGGCGACAGCAAGACTTTGGATGCAACCCTCAGAAACATGGACAAGCCCGGCAATCTCGTGGACCTGCAGGGGAACATCCTCGGCAAGCATCACGGATATATCTACTATACTGTAGGCCAACGCAAGGGCCTGGGACTCGGGGACGGGCCCTGGTATGTCGCGGGAATACAGCCCGAGACCAATGAAGTTATTATCTGCCGCGAGGATGAGACAGGAAAGAACAGCTTTAGCGCCAATATGCTCAACTGGTTTATTGACCTTCCAAAGAAGGAACTGGAATGTGGGGTGAAAGTCCGCTACCAGTCCCGCGAGGTTCCCGCAAAGGTTTCTTCGATCACCGATGGTGTTGTTGAAGTGGTACTCACTGAAAAAGTCCTTATCTCGCCCGGCCAAACAGCGGTCTTTTACCGCGATGACCTTGTGCTGGGCAGCGGGATAATAAGGAGATAAAAATGAAAAAGATATATTTATTGTTGCTTTTGTGTCTGGCGTCAAATATTTCCAGCGATCCAGCTGGACTTGAGAATATTCTCCGATTTCCCGCGAAACACGCGGAAAATTACTCGTTCGATCTGACTTCAGATCTTTCTTCAAGGGTGAAAATCGCGCCGGATTTTCTGATAAATTACCTGGAAATTGGCGATTCCACGGACCGGTATGACAAATATACATTATCAGTTGAAGACGCCTTACTCGTTGAAATATATCTAACAGCTATTCCTGCAAAGTTCCAGGACATGATGAAACAGAAATGCATAGGCCTGTTTTTTGTAAAAGATTTTATGGGTGGAGGAATGACGGATTTTGTTTTTGACAAGTCCGGGAACATGTATGTGTACATGATACTCAATCCTGCAATTTTAAAGACTCCTCTCAGTGAATGGATCTGGTACAGGGATACATCTACTTTCAGAATGGAAGAAAAATACAAGATATCCAATTCCCTTGGCAGGGAATATATGGGTTTGATTCACACGCTG
>RPPD01000472.1 GCA_003818675.1 Spirochaetaceae bacterium | reverse complement strand
TGCTCCGAAAACCCGCGGCGCGCCGCCTTATGTGCAGATCATCCGGAACAACCAGGATGACAGCTATGGATCCCTGTCCGGAAACCAGCATCTGCATCAGCCTTCCGCAAACAACGCCGCTCTGGAAGCTGTCCTGGCCAATGAATGAAATGGGATGGAGTTCCGGAACCATGGTATTGATGAATACATACGGCAGATGCTTTGGCAGCCCCTGAACAAGGTTCACAACAGGTTCGTGGATGACAGGCGCTATCAAAAGGCCGTCAAGCGGCATGCCGGCAATCTTGTTCCCGATTTTTTCCATATAGTGCTCAGGTCCGTACCGGTCAAAAAAGAAGTAATTCACCGCCACGCCGTAATGCGCCAGTTCTTTAACCGCTTTCTCTATTCCTGCAAGTGATGCCTCCCAATACCCGGAGTCCTGGTCCCGGTTCGGGATCAGAACACCAAAACGGAACACCTTAGCCCTGGAAAGCCGGCTGGCAAACATGTTGGGCCTGTAGCCCATTTCCTTGATTATCTTGCGCACCCTGACCGCTGTCTCTTCGGAAACCCTGCCGCGGTCATGCACAACCCTGTCGACTGTCCCGATTGAAACGCCAGATTTCTGTGCAATATCTTTTATTGTAATGATTTTTGATTTATCCATAATGTGTACGTTAACGCCAAATATCCTATGGCAATACTCCAATATAGTCAAGAATGGAAAAAAGGGAGTTGACAAAGAAATATTTTTTGATAGTATAGTGTATGGAACACAGAGATATTTTTTTAAATCTTTCCCCACTTGATCATCGGTATTTCCTTTCCAACAAAGAGCTCCACGCCAAACTTGCGCAGTATCTCAGCGAAGAAGCCACAATCAGGTACTGTCTGAAAGTGGAAGTGGCGCTGGCAACAGCACTCACAGAATATTTCCCGGGCACCAAAACGGAAAAGTCGGAAATCGCTGCAGAACTCGCCAGTTCTCTTTCCAAAGTAATGCCGGAAGAAGTGTACAAGGAAGAGGAAAAAACACAGCACAATATCCGCGCCATGGTAAATGTATTAAAGAGCCATTTGCCGGAAAAAGTGAAACCGTTAATCCACATGGGAGCCACATCAGTGGACATCCTTGACACTGCCTTTGCCCTCCGGATCAAGGATGCAGTGAGAAAGGTGCTTTTACCCCTGCTTGTGGAACTTGAACAGATGCTGGCCAGCCGCACAACACAGGAAGCCGCCACCCCACAGGTCGGCCGCACACACGGACAGCATGCGGTGCCAATCACATTCGGATTTGCACTTGCAGAATACACGTCAAGACTCGGCAAATCCATACTCAGGATCGAGGAAAAATCCAGGAACCTGCGTGGAAAGCTTGCAGGAGCAGTTGGCGCCTACAATGCCACAAGCATGATAACAGACGATCCGGAAAAGCTTGAAGAAACCGTACTCGCTTCGCTCGGGCTGTCCGCATCCGAACACTCCACCCAGCTCGTGGAACCGGAATACATGCTGGAGTTGCTCCTGGAAATGAACACATGCTTTGGCATACTCGCCAATCTGGCAGATGATCTGCGCAATCTCCAGCGCTCGGAAATAAACGAGGTGCGCGAGGAGTTTGGAAAGGACCAGGTTGGCTCATCCACAATGCCGCAGAAGCGGAATCCCTGGAACTCAGAACATGTCAAGAGCCTGTGGAAAGCATTCTCGCCCAGGGTGATGACATTCTTTATGGACCAGATTTCAGAACACCAGCGCGATCTCACCAATTCAGCAAGCCAGCGCTTTATACCAGAATACATAGCAGGTCTTTGTTTTGCGGTCAAGCGAATGCAAACCATAATGAAGGGATTGCGGGTGCTATCCGACCGCATGGCGGAAATCCTCTCGCACACAGGTGACATGGTACTCTCAGAGGCCGCCTATATCCTTCTGGCCATGGGAGGCGAGCCTGACGGCCATGAAAAGGTACGCAAGGCGAGTCTCGAATGCGAGAAAACCGGGAAACCGCTGGCAACGGTTCTTCAAGAGGACAAAAAGGCCTGGAAGACAATAAAAGACCAGTTTGCCAAGGTCACGAAGGGAGATGCCAATGAGTTTTTTGCAAATCCTCAAGCCTACACAGGAATCGCGGCCAGGAAAGCCAGGGCAATCGGAGAAAAATACATGCAGGCAATGAAAAAGATGCAGGAGGTGCTCTCATGAACATACAGGAAGGCTTGAGTTTTGATGACATCCTGGTCATCCCGGCCTATTCCGAAATCGTCCCCAAGGATATTGAAACGAGGAGTATCCTTGCAGGCAACATTATGCTGAATGTCCCGATCATCTCGGCTGCAATGGACACGGTAACCGAGGAGGAACTTGCCATTGCAATGGCCCTGGAGGGCGGCGCGGGTGAAATACACATGAACCTGTCCCCGGAGGAGCAGGCAAGACAGGTCGGCCGCGTGAAGCGCTTCCTAAACTGGATAATAGACAAGCCAGTCACTGTAGAAAAAACACAGACAATCTCAGAGGCCGTTGCTCTCATGGAAAAGAGCAAGATTTCCGGCCTGCCAGTCATACACGA
>RPPD01000471.1 GCA_003818675.1 Spirochaetaceae bacterium | reverse complement strand
CGACTCGGCAAGCAGGGTATCCATGTCCACGTATCTGAAGCCCGCACGTGCGGCCTCGTCCACCTTTGGGAATCTGTCGAAGGCGAGCACGTTCATGCCAAAGCCCTTCAATATTTCTGCTGTCAATATTCCAATGCGGCCAGTGCCGATGATTCCAGCGGTCTTGCCGTACATGTCGAACCCGAGCAGCCCGTTGATTGTAAAATTATTGTCACGGGTACGGGAGTATGCCTTGTGGGTCTTGCGGTTTAAACTCAGCATGAGTGCCACCGCATGCTCAGCCACTGCATGCGGGGAATATGCCGGAACACGCACCACGTGAATCCGCTTGTAGACTGCCTTAAGATCCACATTGTTGTATCCCGCGCTCCGGAGTGCGACGAGCCTGATACCGTGGGAATACAGAACATCGGCGATTTCACGCGTGAGATTGTCATTTACAAAAATGCAGACAATGTCAAATCCTTTGGTGATTTCCACATTGTCGATGGAAATATGGCCCTGGAAATATTTTATTTCAAATCCGAAATCCTTGTTTACCCTGTCAAAAGATTGGATGTCATAAGGCTTTGAATCAAAAAATGCCATACGAAGCTTTTTCATAATAATCCTTTCAGTACATTAAAGGTACAAAAAGGCCCGGGGAATGGCAAGCGTGACAGTTCAAACCTTTTCCAGGCTGAACTTTCTGGGTGCCTCTATGGTGTAGGCAAGCTCCAGCTTTTCACGCTTGAACCTGCCAGGTTCAAGTACTTTCTCAAAGGAGATAATACCATGCTTGTCCATAACAAAACCTTCAGTGGTGTTCTCCTTGTCAATCTCAACCTTCACCCCGTCAACCTCGGAGACATGGATGGCCTCTTTCAAAACCACCTTCACAGCTGTTTGCTTGAAATGCGAGAGCTCGTATCTGAATGAATACTTTCGCTTGTGTCCGGACATCACTGTGCGCGGAGGTGTATAGACATCTGAAATCACAGTGCGCTTTACTTTGATATCCTCGTCAATGCCAAATGACAGGCTGCATTCTTCCTTGTCAGCCGCATACCGGATTTCTGTCCTGCCCATGTAGCTCCCATTGCGAAAAACCTGCACGCTTCCTGCTGGAAAAGGCGCGCCTGATGCATTAGTGAAAACACACTTCAGATACACGTATTCCATCATGGAGGGAATTGTCTCAAAATAAACCGATGGCGCATATTCCATTCTGCTCACCAGAAACCTGTGCCAGAGCCCGTCTCCTGGTATTGTCGCGGGCCTGGCAAGCGTGAATGTGTAGGAAGTGCCCTTTTTTTCAACGCTTTCGGCAAGCGGCTTCTCTGCTGCAGGTTGTGGTTCTCCGCCTGCCTCAGGCTCCGCGATTCCTTCGCCAAGTTCGTCAATTTCCTCGGCTCCCGTGACAATGTCTTTGGAAAGCTGCTCGGCATGGCCGGAAAGCCTTAACGGATACAGCTTCGGTATTTCAAATCCCCTCTGCGTTTCTGCCGTGGAGAGCACTGCCGCCACATTCTCCCAGTCCTCGCCCGAGGCCTGGCATATTTCACCGTAAACAGAAAAACCGATTGTATTTTTCTGCGTATCAAGAAAAGCGTCATAGGTTGTCTTCCATGAAACGCCTCCCGCCATATAGGAACAGGACAATTCCGCGGTGCAGGCCTTTTGGGCCACAAGTTCCACGATCACCTCGTGCGTTGTTCTTGGACTGACCTGCTTCACGCGATCAAAGTCCGCGGCAAGCCTTGCGTATTCCTCTTCCGCGCGTTTCATGCCAAAGGAAAGCTCGACTGCGCGTGTCCTGTTGCCTGAAAGAAGCTCTGCTGTGAAGTCAAGCGCTTCGCGAAGACGCTGGATTGCCACATGCTGGTCAAGCAGAATGTCATTGAGCGCATTGCGAAGATAAAGCCGCAAGTCAGAAGCAAGATGCGCCTCCAGGGCAAGCACCATCTTCTCGTCAAACATTTCAACAAGCTGTTTTGTCTGTGCAACGACTTTCTTGTAGAGCGCCTCATGTTCCTTCCTGTTGAAAAAGTACAGATTGCGCTTCAGAAGCGAAACAGACATCACCTTCACACCCGCTGTATTGGTCCAGGCCTTGACCGTGTCCTCCTGAACAGTGCTCCCAAGCGATGTAAAAACCACAGTTGATGCCCCTGATTGCAGTTCCTGTTTCAGTGAACGCGTAACTTGAGCGTATCCGTCAAAGATTATGATTGTTTCAAGCGCGGCATTCGGTTTTGTTTCTATTTCTTCCCGCGTGTATACCAGTGCTGCCATAATTTCAACTCCTCACCCCGGCATTGCCGCGGACCCAGGCATTGCCGCGGGTTCGCTTTCCTGCGCCTCGAGCCTGTAATTTTCCGGATGCCTTATGGAATAAGTAAACTTGATCGTCTGTTTTTGCTGCGGCAACAGTTCCACGCTCCAGGAGAGAATATTGTCCCTGCGAAGCTCGGCCTCTGGCGTACTTTTAAAATCCTGGACCTGAATCTCGCGCACATCAGGCGCGTCCGGATAACGGTCAAGCACGTGGACTGTCACAGGTTCCTTCTTGTAGCTTACAAGTT
>RPPD01000470.1 GCA_003818675.1 Spirochaetaceae bacterium | reverse complement strand
CTTTACTTTATACGGTGCGGGGAGACAAAATCGCACGAGTTTGCGATTCAGGAGCATCTGTACGCAGAAGCCCTGGCCGCGGCCATGAAGGGGTATTACTTTCAACGCGCCTCACTGGCACTCCCTGAAAAATACGCTTCTGCCTGGGCGCGTGAAAAGGGCCACCCTGACTTGAAGCTTTTGTTCCATCCGGACATGAAGCGCGAGGGGACAGTAGATTCCCCTGGCGGCTGGTATGACGCAGGCGATTACGGCAAGTATGTGGTGAATGCAGGAATCACAATGCTTTCACTGCTGCTCGTATGGGAGATTGAGCCGGAAGTGCTGTCGGTTTCCCTTAATATACCGGAGTCCGGTTTGATTGACGGTTCGGATATGCTGATTCCCATAGACTCAAGCCAGGTCGTGGTTCCCCCGGATTTTATGTACGAAATGAAATACGAGCTGGACTGGCTTAAAACAATGCAGGATCAGGATGGTGGTGTGTTCTTCAAGATAGGACCAACAAGCTTTCCTGATTTCAAACTGCCAGCGGATGACAAGGGTGCCCGCTTTATCATCGGAAAGTCTACAACATCCACACTTGATTTTGCTGCAGTGATGGCCGCGGCCGGGAAATGTCTTCTGAAATATTTTCCCAGGTATGCTGCTGACTGCATCACGCGCGCAAAGCGTGCCTTTGAGTGGGCACAGAAAAACCCTGGTGTCTCCGAGCCATCTGAAATCGGAGGTACGGGTGCATATGGAGACAAAGAATACAAGGATGAGTTTTTAACAGCAGCTGCGGAATTGTTCTTTGCCACAGGGGGCGATGTCTATAAAAAATATCTGCAGGATAATCTGAAATCATTTTCCATGACAGTTCCCGGATCATGGAATGCATTATCGAATTTCGCTTTTTTCACCATTGCCCTTCACCCTGATTTGTTTCCGAAAGATCTGGCAGATTATTCGCGGAACGAAGTCATTAAATACGCGGATGCGGTTCTTGCAAGAATGAATGAAAATACATTTGGCGTTCCAATGCGGGTGAATGATTTTATCTGGGGCTCTAACAGTGTGCTTTTAAATTATGGCATGGCAGTGGCAATTGCAAACCGTGTTGCCGGAAAGACTGGCAATGGAGAAAAATACAGGAATGCACTTCCGGCATTTCTTGATTACATATTTGGAAAAAATGCAACGGGTTTTTCATTTGTGACAGGTTTCGGCGAAAAAACGCCCATGCTTCCCCATCACAGGCCCAGCGGTGCGGGAAAATCAATTGAGCCTGTGCCAGGCCTTCTGGCCGGCGGGCCAAACAAGAACATGGAGGATGGGAGCGGATTTTATCAGCGCAGCGAACCGGCCAGGGCTTATGCAGACCGACAGGGAAGCTATGCTTCAAACGAAGTGGCCATCAACTGGAACGCACCACTTGTGTTCATGCTCGCCATTACAGAGGCGGAACTGAAATAACCTTGAAAAAACATGACAATAGCATTATGGTTTCAACTGCGGGGTGTAAAATGAGAAAGATATTTTTATTGCTTGTGATAATAATGATATTTCAGATCGCATGCGTTTCTACCACTGAAGTCAGACACCGGCCTGATGTAAAGGACGACTGGTATTACCATAATGGCCATACATATGCCTATGTCCCTGTGGGAAAAAAATGGCCTGAGGCCAGAAGGCTATGTGAGAATGTCGGTGGTCATCTTGTTGTTTTTGAAACCATGGAAGAGATGCGTCATGTTTATTCGATAATACAGAATTTAGCATGGATCGGATTGACCGATGAAGTGCAAGAGGGAACATTCCTGTGGGTCAATGGCGCCAAACTTTCCTTCCAATCCTGGAATAAGGGTGAACCGAATGATGCTGGTGCCAGTGGAGAGGATTGTGTTGGGGCTAAGCCGTCTACGGGATGGGTTGATTTGACAGCTGCCGAGTCCACCCATCATTTTATATGTGAATTTGATTTTATCATCTCAAATGCGGAAAAAATTGAAAAAATCCAGAAGTTTTTATATGGCTTGTCAAATGAAAAAATCACCCTGACGGATGCGGACAAGGCGGGTACGGCTGAAGCTTCGGGACTCGCGATTCCATATCTGGTTCCTGTTACTCTGACAGCAACAACGCCAGTCTCAACAACGACGGATGCCCATCTTGTAAATTCTGACAGGTCCTCGCTTCCGCGTGTTGCGGTCATGGATTTCAGGGTGGACAATATTTCCCGGTCAGAAGCAAATATGGTTATCGACCTCATGAGCAATGAATTGCACAATACCGGCAAATACAGTGTTCTTGAGCGGTCACAGAGAGACGATGCCCTTCTCGAGATACAATTTTCAGTCTCTGATGTATCCGATGAAGCCACGCAGCTGCGCGCTGGAAAGCTTCTATCTGCAGAAATGATAGCGATCGGGAGCATTGGCAAGGTGGGATCCAGAATCGCTGTCAATATAAAGCTGGTAAGGGTTGAGACCGGCATGACAGTGTTGTCCGCGACTGAATTGTATGATTCAATAGATTCACTCGTTGATGGAATAAAGCCATTGGTGAGGAAACTATTGCAAAGTTCGTAAACTG
>RPPD01000469.1 GCA_003818675.1 Spirochaetaceae bacterium | reverse complement strand
GGATCTTTGCATGCTTTGGAAAATGTATTGCCTTTTTTTGAATCATTTCAGTAAACTCTGCCAGGCATAGCCCCGCCTGCACTTCAACAAGAAAGGAGTTGTCTGTTTCACTCCGTGAGATACTGAGGATGTTTTTCATGCGGGAACAATTGATGACGTGACCACCATCAGGAACAGCGCCGCCAGTTATTCCTGTCCTGGCACCCTGTATTGTCATGGGTGTGCGGGTTTCAGCCATCTCGCAGACAATGCCAACGACATCTTTCTCGCTTTCGGGAAACGAGAAGGAATCGGCCCGGCCAGTGAGGCGTGATTCGTCGCGAAAATACTCCTCCGCTACCGAGGCCTGGTCCATCCGATTGGCTGACATGATAATTAAATCATACGCCTTCAGTGCATTGAGTGCAAGCGATGCAATTGGAAACCCCTGGGTTAGAGGTAAAAACTGTCGGCGTTTGCAAAAAGCCTGTTCACAAGAAATACATCAGCGCATAGAAGCATTTCCATGAGCATGACCCCGGTAAACACCGGGCTCATGCCTGCGATGATACACAGCCAGGCGATCCCTGCCAGAAAAATTGCAGCAGGCACCTGCGACATGTTTTTTGGCAATGTCTGCAGAAGCCGCGATGCTGACATTCCAGCGTGATTTCCGCTTCTAAATGCCGAGTGGAACTCAATCCCCATGGACAGGCAGAATGACATGATGAAGAAGAGCAGAACCGACGGGATTACAAGAACGAGTGATTCCGCGGGCAATCCAAACATTAAATAGATTGCTCCAAGTGAAAGCACCACGGATGGCAATGATAACAGCAAATGAAAAACAAGTTTTGCCTTAACCTGGACCCGGCCTGCGACAGGCAACCGCTTGCTTATAACGAGTCTTTTACCTTCCCTGTAAATTCCTGAAGCGCTGATTGGGGATGCATCAAGCAGCAGAAGGAGTATTGTACATGAAAGAATTGCATTAAGTGGAGTCAAGGTTACGACATCGGCCACGATCTTCAGATATGCCGGAGAGCCCGCAATGCCGTAAAGCAGGAGCAGCGCAGGCAGGACTGCAAGCGTGACTACTGCCTCCATGGCAAAATATGGCGATGAAGCCAGAAGACGGAATTCGCGGTCAAGGAGTGCTGCTGTTAAAGAACGCTTCACTCCAAAAACATCATGTTTCTGCGAATCAGATTGCTGCTGCAAAGATGACTGTGCCTGTGATTTCAATGATGCCCTTGGGGTGATTGTCAAGGCGGGCAGACGAAGACGTTCCCGTGATGATAAAAGCAGAAACGCTCCTGTTGCGGGGACTGCTGCACAGCTTAATACCAGGATTGAATATAACCATCCGTTTCCGGCGAAAAAAGACATTGCCACCCATGCTGCAGGTGGAAAGGCATTGACCATTATGGCAAACAGTTGCGCAAGCTGCAGCACAAATACCTCACCGTTCCCGCCGCCGCTCCCCCCTCCCATTCCAATCAAGGCCTCCTGCATGAGAAGCTGAAAAACAACGAGCACCAGGAAAACCAGGAAAAGACACGCTGACTGGATCACGGTTTTCCATCGGGAAATATTAAAAAGGCGATCCGTGACCCATGCCCCAAACGAGGCAAGCGACAGGGGAATAATGGGCGACATGACAAGAAATGTCACCAGCCCGAAAAAATGACTTTTGTCATGCGTCTCGACTGAGTAGTAAGACCAGCAGGCTGGCAGACAGAACAGCAGATGCAGGGGCAAGAACGAGACATAGAGACAGACAAGTCGTGCAAGAGTCAGCTTTGCGGCGCTGACTGGCAGAGACCGCAAAAGGTCTGTCTCTTTCGCGTGGAAAAACATTCCAGAAGCGCCAGGGAATGCCAGGAAAAAAATGATAATCCAGCTTAAAACCGTGGCCACAAAAAAAACTACCTCTGAAAGAGGTATGAAAAATCCAGTACTTACAATATTGTCATAGATGGCTTTCAGGAAAAATACAGCTGCTGCGAGCATGACAAAAAGCACTATGCCGAATAAAACCAAAAAGACGAGTCCTTTTGCGCGGTTATTTTTATTAAGAACAGACAGTTCCCTGAAGAATGATTTTTTAACCAGCACAACCACGAGCCTGAAAAAGGTCATTGAAAAAGCTCCAGGTAGAGTTCCTCGAGGCTGGCCCGCGGCTTGTTGTGTTTCTTTTTCAGGAGATGCAGGCTTGAGTTTTCCGCAAGCATTCCATCACGCATGACTCCTATCCTGCCGGCACTTCCACCTGCAAGCATCTCTGCGACATGCATCATGTAAGTGGAGAGAAGCACAGCAGCTCCCCCTTTCATGCGTTCTGATAAAATCCCGCGAAAAATGCGGATGGATTTTGGATCAAGCCCCGGAAACGGCTCATCCAAAACAAGAATCGCGGGTTCTGACAGAAATGCGGACACGATAGACAGTTTCTGGCGCATGGCGAATGGGTACATGGAGATTGCAGTATCAAGCAAATCCCCAAGCCCGAAATCCCTGCACATGGCAAAACCTTCAGCACGGGCTTTTTGCGGAAGGCGATACATGTCAGCAAGAAAATTGAGAAATCTCCGGCCTGTCATGTT
>RPPD01000468.1 GCA_003818675.1 Spirochaetaceae bacterium | reverse complement strand
GGGAATTGGAAATCCATAAAACCGTGCTGTTTCCAGGAGAGTGGTGCCTTCTTCAACAGAGACTTCCAGACCATTAAGGGTGAATGTAATCATGACTTTTTCTCCGCGTTTTCAAGTTTTTCCTGCTTCGCAAACTCAAGATCGCAGCGCAGGCACCGTCGCGCTTCTTTCCTGGCTTCCTCGGCAGAGATTGTTTTCTCGACTTCATCAAAATTGTTTTTCCGCTTTTCAACCGAAAGAACCTGCGGGCACACCCTTGTCGCGTTTTCCAGCTCTTCTTCGGTTGCCTGCACTGGTTCCAGAAAAACCCTGGGCAGTCTGCTCCTGGAAGTTTCTTTCATTTTTTCCTTGTGCAGATAGCGGTCGATCATTCGCGCGGCTTTCTTGCCCGCGGCGATTGCGTCCACAACAGTATTTGGTCCAGTGACAAGGTCTCCGCCCGCGAAAACCCCTTCCCTGCTTGTAAGCAGGGTTATGCTGTCCGCGTACACGCAGCCATTTTTTTCCACTTTTATGCCCATGGGCGCAAGAATGGCGCTTCCCGGTTTCTCGCCAATGGCCACAATCAGTGTATCCAGAGTGATGCGGAATTCCGTTCCAGGCACTGGTACTGGTTTGCGCCTGCCGCTTGCATCTATCTCTCCCAGTTTGTTCCTGATGCACTCAATGCCTGTCAGGCTCCCAGCGGCGGAAATTATTTTTGTGGGAGTGACCAGGGTTTCCAGTTCCACTCCTTCCTTCAGGGCCGCCTCGATCTCCTCCTCCCTTGCGTTTATCTTTACAGGAGAGACCAGTGTCTGGATATTCACGCCCTCTTCAAGCGCCGCTTCAATTTCTTCTTCATAGGCGGGCATTTCGCCGCGTGTGCGGCGGTAAAAAAGCGTGACGCTTGTGGCGTTTTTCTGGCGCAGTGCCACGCGCGCCGCGTCAACTGCCGAGTTGCCTCCGCCAATTATGCCTACATGCCCATGCCCCCATTCCTCACCCCGTGTATTGAAGGCCTTCAGGAATTCGATTGAAGGATATACGCCCTTGACATCCTCTCCTGGCAGGTCGAGCGGCCAGCTTTCGTGAGCGCCTATTGACAGGAATATTGCCTTGTAACCATCTTTGAAAAGCCCGTCAATTGTAATATCACGTCCAAGAATGGTTTCACCCTTTAGCGTTATGTTTTTATTAAGCAGTGATTTTATTTCTTTTTGCACAATTTCTTTGGGCAGACGATAGGCGGGCAGGGAATTGGTCAGCATGCCGCCTGGTTCTTTTTCCGCCTCAAACACAGTTACAGGGTAACCAGCTATGGACAGGTAATGGGCCGCTGTCAGGCCGGATGGACCTGCACCAACTACGGCAACTTTCATGGAACCCCGACCGTTTCCGGATTCTATCTCTGGTTTGTAGACAGAGGGATCAACCTTATCGGTGACAAACCGTTTCAGGGCGCGGATAGCGATTGCTTCTCCGCCTGATGTCCCCAGGTTGCATCTGTGTTCGCATTTGCGGTCGCAGGCACGGGCGCACACAGAGGGGAATGGATTGGCCTCGCGGATTACTTTGTAGGCATCCTCGTATTCGCCTTTTTCTATGAGCGCTGTATAACGCCAGACCTCAGTGTCCAGGGGACATGCCGCCTGGCATGCGGGGCCGACAAGGCCCTTGCAGACAAACGCCCTGCATTTTTTGTCCTTGACGTGTTCCTCGTATTCATGCCTGAAATAGCGAAGGGTGCTTAACACAGGATTTGCCGCTGTCTGGCCGAGGCCGCACATGGTTGTGTCTTTTACCACAAGCGCCAGTTCCTCAAGCAGATTTATGTGTTCCATTGTACCGCGGCCCGAGGTGATGTCATCAAGCAGCTCGTACATGCGCTGTGTGCCCTTGCGGCATGTGAAACACTTGCCGCAGGATTCGTCCTTCAAAAAACTCATGAAATATTTGGCTACATCCACCATGCAGGTGTTCTCGTCCATGACTATCATGCCGCCTGATCCCATGATGGAACCGGCTTTTGCAAGGCTGTCATAATCAAGGTGAAGGTCGAACAAGGCAGCCGGGATACAGCCGCCTGAAGGTCCTCCTGTCTGGATAGCCTTGATCCTTGTCTTGCCGACAGGACCGCCGCCTATTTCGTAAACAACATTGTTGATGGGGGTCCCCAGGGGCACTTCCACAAGCCCTGTATTTTTGATCTTGCCCACGAGTGAGAATATTTTTGTCCCCGCGTTGTTTTCCGTGCCTATCTTGAGGTATTCATCGGCACCTTGTGCGATGATATGGGGAACATTTGCCAGAGTTTCAACATTATTGATGCAGGTTGGACGGCCGAAAACGCCCTTCTCTATGGGATAGGGCGGCCGCTGGCGCGGTTCGCCGATTTTACCCTCGATTGACTTGATGAGAGCGGTTTCCTCGCCGCATACAAAGGCGCCTGCGCCATGAAAGATTTCTATTTCAAAATCAAAGCCCTGTCCCAGGATGTTTTTTCCCAAAAGCCCCATGCGCTCGGCTTCACGGATTGCGATTGTCGCGTGTTTGATGGCCAGGGGATATTCTGTCCGCACGTAAATGATGCCGCGATCCGCTCCCATG
>RPPD01000467.1 GCA_003818675.1 Spirochaetaceae bacterium | reverse complement strand
CGCGGCTGTCCACGACTACCCTTGCGGGATTTTTTGTCATGCGTCCTGGAATGCGTACAGTGAGCTCCGGATCATCCGCAATCACAGTGCCAGAGCCCGTAAGGATACAGTCATATTTTTGTCTGAGCGAGTGCCCGAAAAGCCGCGCTTTTTCACCTGTTATCCATTTGCTTTCCCCGCTTGCCGTGGCGATCCTGCCATCAAGGCTCGCGGCGGTCTTAAGCGCCACAAACGGCCTGCGTGTGGTGATGTGCTTGATGAAAACTTCATTGAGGTGGCGGGCGCGCTGTTCCTGGATGCCCAATGTCACACTGAGGCCTGCTTTTTCCAGTTTTTTAATGCCTTCGCCCGCGACGAGAGGATTGGGATCAGCCATGGCGATGACAATTCGCTTGATGCCGGATCTGATTATTGCGTCAGCGCATGGTGGAGTGCGGCCTTGATGACTGCACGGCTCAAGGTTTACGTAAAGTGTTGCACCAACAGCTGCTTCTCCGGCAGCTTTCAATGCCACAATCTCTGCGTGGTCGGTTCCTGCCGTGCGGTGATACCCGCGGCCCAAAACTTGTCCCTCCCTGACCACCACCGCGCCCACCATTGGATTTGGCGAGGTGAATCCTGTTCCACGCTCAGCGAGATGGAGGCACATGCGCATGTAAAACTGGTCCTGTCGCACTGACATTGATTCACCTCTGAATTGGCTGGAGAAAAATCTCATTGGATTTTTCAGAAGCATTCCCGATCGGTGCAGTGAAATGAAGGGAGATAGCGCATAAAATGCGCACAGAAAAAGACCTTCTCCCTTCCAGACTGTAACTGTCGGCTCCGGAATCACACCGGATCTGCGTGCGATCGTAGTTGCTGCGACCGCATCGCTCGCGGGCTTGCAGTTGAAGCCGCAGGCTTCAACTGCGCAGTTTCATCATTTGCTATTCCAGAAGGAAAATGTTGAAACTGCATGCAGAAAGCCATTCAGGCTGTACTGTATTACCGCCGGTCAGGATTTTCACCTTGCCCCGAAAGTCATTTATAAATATAGCAATTTCGGGATTCTTCGGCAACAGGGGGATGTTTTTTATGAGGACCTTATTGTCACGTCCTTGTATTTTTTGCCGTGATGAAGGTCCCGGCCTCGGTGAGAGTCAGAAAGGGTTTCGCGGTGCTTCCGTCAGGGGAACCACCCTTCGCGGATGCATCAACCCAGATAACAATGGAGACTGTCTGTGGAATGATTTGTCCCCATGCATGGGCAATGCCGAGTATGAAAAAAACAACAGCGGCTGCCGAAATCGCAGTACCCTTCATCGGCACTCCCCGTATTTTCATCAAATCTCACCCATTACGTCCTCGACAATTGAATCAATATCGCTCTGGTTGATGTCCGCCTTGCGCTCAAACGCGAGCTCCAGGTTTGCATCCTTGAGTTTCTTGAGCAGGCTGTAGATTATGAGCATGAGAATCTTTATGCCTGCCTCGGGATTGGAGCGGATAAAACCGATCAGGTCGCCGCGTGAGATTTCCAGAAGCGTGGCGGTGTCGGCGGCTACCACGTCCGCAGTACGCGCCACCTTCAGGAAGATGCCGGCCTCGCCGAAGACATCCCCCACGCCGATTGAACAGATGAAGACCTGTTCCCCGTTATTCTGGGGCACCGTTACATTGACCGTGCCTTCAAGAACAATGAAGAGGAACGGGCTCACATCGTCCTTGCTGATAATTTTTTCCCCGTTTTCATAGCGGCTGGTCCGCGCCACGCTCATTATTTTTTTGACTTCCGGCAATTTGAGGGTTTTAAAAAGCAGCATGGAAGATGCCTTTTTTAAGAATGCCTCGGTTAAAAGTGTCTTCATATCGTTACCTCTTGGCGGGTTTGCGGTCGCCACCTATAATTGTATGCGTTAAACCTGTATATGCAATCAAAAAAAGTTACTGCTGGTAAAAATCCGGTATTTATATTATAGTGTCGGCTAAATAACACTGTGGGCGCCCCGAAAAGCCATAACAAGGAAAGGACCGGTAAATGCTGATTGTTCCGGCAATTGACCTCATGAACGGAAAGTGCGTCCGGCTTCTGCGCGGTGACTACGACACTGCCACGCAGTATTCGGATGACCCGGTAGCGGTTGCTGTTGGATTTGAAAAGGCCGGCGCGAGGCTTATTCATATTGTTGACCTGGACCGCGCCCGTGGCGACAAAACCGCCAACCGCGAGGTCATCATCAGGATCAAGCGCAAAATAAAAGCAAAGATCGAGGTGGGCGGAGGAGTGCGGAGCGATGAGGATGTCCGCGAGCTATTGGACTGCGGCGTGGACCGGATCATCATCGGTACGGCGCTTGTGAAGGAGCCGGCAAAGGTTGCGGGCTGGATAGCCAAAATCGGGTTTTACGCGGTCGCGGGTCTTGACGCGGCCGACAGAAAGATCCGGGTACATGGCTGGATGGACGATTCCGGCACCGCTGACACAGACTGCGCAATGAATTGTGCCATCATGGGATTTTCAGAAATAATCTACACGAACATAGCTCAGGACGGAACCCTTGGCGGACCTGACATTGAAAGCACGCTCGAGATTGTCAAGGCTTCAGGTCT
>RPPD01000466.1 GCA_003818675.1 Spirochaetaceae bacterium | reverse complement strand
TGAGCAAAGACACTGGAAACCTCGCCTTTAATACTGCCATTTCCCAGATGATGATCTATTCCGGTGAACTTGCAGGACTTGAAGTACTGCCCAGAAAACTCATGGAGCCCTTTGTTCTGCTCCTCTGTCCATATGCACCTCATATAGCGGAAGAACTCTGGGAACTCTGCGGGAAGAAGCCCTCGCTTTTAAAACAAGCCTGGCCTGCCTGGGACGAGGCTTTAACCACGGATGACGTGATAACACTTGTAGTCCAGATAAATGGCAAAGTCCGCTCAAAGCTTGAAGTTGCCCGTGGACTGACTGCCGACCAGCTAAAGGCCGAGGCCATGGCATCCAGCCGCATCAAGGAATTGGTCGGCGGCAAGGAGATTGTCAGGGTAATCGCTGTGCCTGACCGGCTTGTGAACATTGTATTAAAAGGATAGTTCACTTTGGAAAAAGCAAGGCTTCATGTTCTGTTACCATCAGTTCTGTATAGTCAGGCGTACCAGCACGGAAAAGGGAATGATATCCGGCAGTCAAAAGGCCTGTTGAAACCGGGAGACTTCCGTCAGAGACCATGGGCTGTACTGAAGGATTTTCTGTGAACCATGTCCCGCTTAAAAGCAGAACCTCATGTGAAAAGGCAGGTAGCTTTTTCATGGAAAAAGTATTGAATACACCTGTGGCAATGTCCTCTTCAATAATAACTGTGTTATATGCCCATGGATCCTGATCTGATTCTACAAAAGAACGGACAAGCTTTTCTGCATTGAACAGACTGATGTCATATCCTTTCTTTACAAGCGACAGACAGCGTTGGGCGACAAATCCGCCAGCAAAGGAAAGTATCACAGGTTCTGTTGATTTGACATCACAATATCCTGATACAGCGCCAAATGGAATGAGACTGATTGGCGTTTCCTGCAGACATGGGACTGCCAAAATATAGACAGTTGGGGCTTTTGGAATTGCAAGTGTGAGCGGACGCCCCGTGGCGAATGTGACCGTGTTTATCCTGTATACTCCATCTGCTGTAAACACTGTGACAAGCAGGTCCAGGTCAGGAAAAGTCTCTTCCCATAAGGCAGGCATTTCTGACACCAGAAATTGTGTTTCCTGTTCTGAAGAAAACAGTTCACACCTGGCGAGCGACAAGAGAACCAGAGTGAGCAGTAAAGAATAAAAACACTTCATGCATATGATTACGCCTGAAGATGTTCGCCTGCTTTCACCTGCAATCTGTATAATTCACGGATTTTATTGAGAATGTGTAGGTATCCCTGTGAACGATAGTCAGCATAGGTCCACTCCAAAGGCCTGAATGTGCCATGCTCAAACATCAGGGTGATCTCGGCAAAGATGCCTCCCGGCAGCGAGACCCTGTGCGAGCTGTCTTTTGTGGAGGCCAGAACAAATCTGCTTTGATTCAAAGTTCCAGGATCCAGGTTTACTTTGCGTTTTCCAAATACGCTATAATCAGCCTCAAACGCATTTGTCATGGTTTTTACATTTGCCAGCGAATCCGAAGGAATAAGATTTTTAAAAGAAAGGAAGTACCGTGTAATGGGAGTACCCATCTCATTGTCATAATACGAAGTGAAGCTGAACTCCACGGGTCCGCTTTCATAGTCAACAGGACCCCAAAGACCGGTAAATCGCTCTTTTAAGCCCTTGTAGAGCGCCGTATCGCTTGTGAGAATACCTATTACCAGTTTTTCGTTTGCAGTTTTTCTTATTTCACCCATATGCACAGTTTTTTAAAAGCTCATCTTGTAAGATTCAGCGATATTTCCTATAATATTTATTAAAATATGTCGGATATTGTAGCATATGCAAGCCAGGTGGAGCAATTACTCGATGCCAAGCGGTCCTCACTTGATGAGGTGAACCTTAAAAAGCTGCGGGACTCATTTCAGGCTTTTCAGATATATTTTGAAAACGTTTTCAACATACTCATCCGCAAGGGACTCATTCAGGAAGATCCTTACAAGTATGACGAGAAAATCTCGGAAGTATCAACTCCGTCCGATGACGGTGTTCTGGATTCCGAGGAAACAGATAAAATGAGCCAGAGGCTTTCCTCTTTTCACTCACATCTTGAGTTTCTGAACAACTATTACGAGTTTTCAGTGGATTTTCTTAACCTGAGCAGGATCAAGCGTATTGTCAAGTTTGTAAAGTATATCAACTGGAGCCAGGTGACTGAAACCGCAGTGAGCGTCAGTACAAGGGCGCTTGCAAAGTATTTTGGCAAGGTGCGCCATGGATCAGATCCGCTCTCGGCCAGCATAATAAATGATTCCATAGGCCAGATAGAAAAGACTCTGAAGATTTCCATATCTCTGTTGGGTGAACTCGCCGCTTTCCAGAAGGAGCGCTACAAGCTGGACTTGCGTCAGCGTATTTTTACGCGGTTAAATCTTTCAGGACAGATAGGCGAGGATAAGATTGATGATATAACCAGGCGCGCAAAACAGCTTTTCCCGGAGGCCATGGGGAACACGACCGCCTTTTTTCCTGAACTGGTCAAGGAAGTAATAATGGAGGATTATTCCTCCGGTGGAGCTGACCTGAAGCGGCAGGTGCTTGAATCGCTCAAGATTGAGGAAAAGA
>RPPD01000465.1 GCA_003818675.1 Spirochaetaceae bacterium | reverse complement strand
TGGAGGTGGTGGGAATTGAACCCGCGGCCTCATGAATGCCATTCATGCGCTCTAGCCAACTGAGCTACACCCCCGCATAAGTTGAATAATACCGGCTCCTGCATGAATTTGTCAAGGGTTTGACATTTTATCCAGAGAAGATCCTGATTTAACCCTTGACTTTGCCTGGCATCGTACGCCACAGTTGATAGCGATGCGCATTGTCATCGCATGTTCGTCCATTTCTGATTTCTATACCACGCCGCACAGATTATCAGGTCTTGGTGCAAAAATATGTGGAGAAAGTCTTGCAAAATGTGGACATGAAGTGACATTGCTCAATTTTCCGGCAACAGGCATCGCGCAGACTGTTCCGCTGCCGGCCGAACTCGGATATTTGAAACCATTTATTCTGTCAGGGGAAACCGGGTCGTTCAGTTTTTTTACTTCATTCAAGCGATGGGGTCCTGATTCGCAAAAATGTGCTGCACTCATTCTGGAAAGTTCACCAGAGCTGGTCTGCATTTCATTGTTCGCCTTTGCCTATGCCCAGGATGCAATCAGTCTTGCCCGGGCTCTGAGGAGCCTGTCGCCCCGGGCAAGGATCGCTGCGGGTGGCGCCGGCGTGAGTGCATGGCCTGAATACTTCCAAAAATCAGGGGTATTCGACTGGGTGATTGCGGGCGAAGGCGAGGAAATTCTGCCCCGCCTTGTGCAATTGATTGAATCAGGAAATCTGGGTCTGGCCAGGGACAAAGGTTCGCTTGCTCAAATGAAAATGCCTTTGCAGCCTGCCATGATTGCCGGGGATTCTGTGCCGGTAATCATGGCACCAACGACAATCCTTTCAAGCAGAAGATTTTATTCCGTGTCCGTGGCGCGCGGCTGCCCAAGGCGATGCCGATTTTGTACCAACTACATTGTCCATGGCCGAAGATTCAGAAAATCCCCCATTCAGGCAGTGCGTGCGGCATTGGTATCCCTCACCAACAAGCGCGGGACAGCAGGGAATTCCGTCCATTTCAATTTTGAGGATGACAACCTCCTTGTCGATCCGGAATATTTCATTTCAATACTGGAGCTATACAAAGAGTATTTCCCGGGTGCATCATTTTCCGCAGAGAACGGTCTTGATTACATGCTGTTGACTTCCGAACTTGTCACGCAGTTGGCCGGATTCGGATTCACGCAGCTGAACCTGTCGCTTGCCTCAATATCCGAAGACCTGCTGCAAAAACAGGGGAGGGGACTGTCCCTGCCGCATTTTGAAGAAATCGTCACGCAGGCGGTCCGGCTCGGTCTTCCTGTAATTGCCTATTTAATTGCAGGATTCAGTGAGGATACACCAGAAAGTATTGCGGCTGCGCTTGCTTATCTGGCAGGCCAGCCTGTGCGCATCGGGATTTCTCCTTTTTACGCGGTGCCGGGACTGCCCGGGTTTGACCATGAAAGGTTTGATGGTTTGTCGCCCCGGCTCTGCCTCGGTTCTGCAATGTATCCATGGAACAACTCGCTTTCCACGCAAATGTTCGTGACGGCGTTCAGGCTTGCCCGGCTTGTCAATTGCATGAAAGAGATGGACAACAGTTCCAACACAAAAGGCGTCAAAGATCCGCTTGTAAAGGAAATTATTGCGCGCTCCTTCACTGAAAAGCAGATTTTTACTATACTAAAGGAAAAGAAAAAGCGGATCATCCGCAAGGTCGAGGGATTGGATCCTGTGCTGCTGGAAGCTTTCTTCAGGGAAGTGAAATGAACAGATTGATGTCACAAAGTATCAAGGTTTTCTGCGTCCCCGTATTGCTGATATCGATATCCCCAGGCTCACTGTGAAGGCTTAGAGAGGTTCTGATGTCGGTAAAATACGGAATGACCGCTGATCAGGTGTGTTGTTCAGTCCTGGGAAAATCGCAGACTGAAATATTAAATGACCTCTTGAAGGTTGAAAGTGTGAGTGGATTACTGAAGACTCACATCCCTAAGACTGCGTTTATAACCTCGGTGAGTTTTCCGCGTGAGAAGGGTTTGAATAGAACGTCTCTCATGCCTTCGGTGATGGCCTCAAACGCATTGCCCTCGGGAAGATAACCGGTAATGAGTACGGCCTTTACATCGGGATTCATCATGCGCATGGCGCGGAAACAATCGCGGCCTGACATCTTGGGCATGACCATGTCAATAAGCACAAGGTCAATCATTTCTTTTTCAGCGTTGTATTTTTCAATTGCTTCCTCGCCATTGTGCGCCACCGTGATGGAATATCCCTGGCTGTTAAGCATTTTGGAAATGACCTGGCAGACAATTTCCTCGTCATCGACTACAAGAATTCTGCCTGCGCCGTGGAAAACGGGTGTTGCGGATTTGAGCCGCGGAGATATGACCAGTTTTTCAGATAGCGGCAGGAGAATCCTGAAGATTGTACCTGATCCTTTATTATCCTCGACATCAATGATGCCCTCGTGGTCTGCGATTATTCCATAGACCACGGCGAGTCCCATTCCTGTGCCCTTGCCAGGTTCCTTGGTCGTGAAAAAGGGTTCGAATATCCTGTCCCTTATCTCCTCGGGAATTCCAATTCCAGTATCAGCGACAGTGATTGAAACATAGCGTTCACAGGTA
>RPPD01000464.1 GCA_003818675.1 Spirochaetaceae bacterium | reverse complement strand
TAATTATAATTCATGCCATGGCCGGGTCAAGGGAAATGCAGCATATTATGCTTTGCGCACAGGAATTCCCTGACCTCGGCAAGATTTGGGATGGAAGCACGGCCGCCAGGGCGTGTCACCGAAATAGCCGCTGCGGCAGAGGCAAATATCAGTGCGTCATAAAATGACATTTTTTCATGGAGAGCAAAGACAAAGGCGCCGTGGAAAATATCACCTGCAGCTGTTGTATCAACAGCGTTTACAGGAAATGCCGGAAGTGACCGCATTTTATTGTTTTCTACAAATATAACTCCCCGTTTTCCCAAAGTGATTGCCACCTGGCCTTTGCATTGCGTCTGGATAGCCAGCGTTGCTTTGCGAGCTTTATCCATAGTATCCAGACTGGTCTGGTCAATAAAAGCCGCACCAAAGACTTCTGAACAGACAGCGTAATCCGATTTTAAAAGCAAAGTGCGGGTAGCGTCACGCAGGGAGCCTGCGTCAAGCACAAGCAGTGAATCGCGAAAGCGGTCTTTCGCCTCAAGTGTGGCCATGAGCTGGTGGCCGTCTGCAAGGATGATTTTTGGGGGAGCGGCATTTCCCCTGTACAGCAGGTCCAGATCAGGAGAATAGGCAGGAGGATCCATGTGACGTGTGAGAATGGTCCTGGTGCCTTTTGCGCGGTTTACAATTATTGATGAAAATGGAGTTCTAAAATCCTTATTCTTTTTTACAAGACTGATATCAGTGCCCACCCTGTCAAACTCGTCCAGAAGCGCTTGGGCTTCACGGTCATCCCCCAGACAACCGGCAAAAGCGGTTTTTATTCCCCAAGTGGAAAGCAGATACGCAGCATTTGCTGCCGGGCCGCCTCCGGATTCGTCTGTATCATGGACGAAGATTTTGCGGTCCTCCGGGGGAAAGTTGTCCAGGTAGTAGAACATGTCATAGCAGGCATAGCCGATGCATAACGCGTCAATCATGAGACCAGTAGAGCCGGGAGCGGGTATGGATGTCAATGGGTTTTAAAACCTTGTCAATAAAAATCGTAAAAAATCTTCATGACGATTCCGGCTTGAACAACTGTCCAAAGGTTTTTATTATTAACAGGGGCACCACCAAAATACTTTTTCGGGAATACACAACAGGTTGTGGTGCACCGGGAGTCGAACCCTCGAAAAACAATAGTGTTTCGAGGGTTCCCAGTTGGAATATAATTTGCCATAGGAGAGTATTGTGAAAGTAGCCCGCAGATTTACAAAAGCAGGGAAAGGCCCCTATCAAAATATAAAGTTTGTAAAAAGGACCTCGGAGATAAAAAACCTGGACGGCAGGGTAATTTACCGGCAGGAAAATATTTTAGTTCCAGACTTCTGGAACCAGATTGCCGTGGACATCCTTGCCCAGAAATATTTCAGGAAAACCGGTGTGCCTGGGTCAGACAAGAATTCCGGTACGGGTGATGGGACTGACACTGCAGGCGGTGAAACTGACGCCCGCCAGGTATTTCACAGATTGAGCCTTGCCTGGACTGCGTGGGGAAAAAAATACAGGTACTTTGACACAGAGGAGGATGCACAGGCCTTTTATGACGAGATGTGCTACATGCTGGGTCATCAAATGGCTGCCCCCAATTCTCCGCAATGGTTTAACACGGGACTGTTTGCTGCCTATGGAATTGCCGGTCCGCCACAGGGACATTATTACGTAGACCCCGCCACAAACGAAGTGGTAAAATCGCAAAACGCTTATGAACGGCCGCAACCGCACGCATGTTTTATCCTTTCGGTGGATGATAATCTGGTGAATGAAAACGGCATCATGGACCTGGTCACACGTGAGGCAAGGCTTTTCAAGTACGGCTCTGGCACAGGAACAAATTATTCAAGCCTCAGGGGCAGGGAGGAACCGCTTTCTGGAGGCGGTGTTTCCTCGGGGCTCCTGTCCTTCCTGAAAGTGGGGGATCGCTCTGCCTCTGCCATAAAAAGCGGCGGCACAACGCGTCGTGCCGCGAGAATGGTCTGTCTTGATGCCCAGCACCCTGACATAAATCGCTTTGTGGACTGGAAGGTCGAGGAAGAATACAAGGTCGCCTCTCTTGTGGCCGGAAGCCGCATGATAAAAAAGCACGTGGTGGCAATTCAACTCGCCATCAAAAGCGCTGCTGACACACTCTTTGATGAGGAGAAGTTTGATCCAGGCCGCAATACTGCGCTTTACGCAGCGCTGAAGTTTGCTCTTGATGACCAGGTCCCGCCAGCATTTCTCTACCAGATCCTGCAGCTTGCACGCCAGGGCTTTGATACAGAGGACATGATAGAGTACTCCACAGAATGGGATCGCGAGGCGTACAACACGGTGAGTGGACAGTCCTCGAATAACTCGGTCAGGCTCTCTGCGGATTTCATGAAGGCTGTAAAACAGGGTACCCAGATAAAATTGTTGCGAAGGACTGACAACAAATCTGCTGGCATTATTAATGCGCGTGAACTTTGGGACAAGATCGCCAAGTCTGCATGGAAATGTGCGGACCCTGGTATCCAGTATCACTCCACCATAAACGAATGGCACACCTGTCCGGAAGACGGAGAGATCAGGGCATCCAATCCCTGTTCGGAATACAT
>RPPD01000463.1 GCA_003818675.1 Spirochaetaceae bacterium | reverse complement strand
CCGCAACTTGGATGAGCTTCTTGAATTCCTTAAAAAAAGGGAAAAGGATTTTTCCGTTATTATTGCCTGCGCGGGACTTTCAGCCGCGCTCCCGGGCATCGTCGCCGCCAAGGTAAAGCTCCCGGTGATAGGCGTTCCGCTTGTCGCGGGCCCGCTTGCAGGCATTGACGCCCTGCTTTCGATTATCCAGCTTCCGAAGGGTGTTCCCGTGGCCACCATGGCCACCATGGGCCTTGGCAAACAGGGAATACTCAATGCTGTGCTATTTGCGGAGAGAATTTTGGCGCTTGCAAAGAAAAAATAACCACGGATTGAGAAAATAAGGAGATGATCGATCAGAATGTGCTCACTCCGCATTAAAGAAACCATTATTTTTCTGTCGATTGTTTTTTTCCTAATTAATATTGCTCCAATTGCTTCAACAGAACCCGGGGATCAGACCAGTCAAGGTGCCACAAACACTCCTTTGCCGGCACAACCCCAGGAAAAGAACATAAGCCTTTCCGAGCTTCTTGTCCGCATTGACGAAGCTGTCGCAAAAAAAGATGAAGAAATAAATATCATTGAAATATCACTGCTCATGTCAAAATACCTGTTTCCGGATTCTTCCATGAATGAAACCAGAATGAATCTCATGAAAATATGCCGCGAAATTCTCCCTTCAGTAAACGCCAAAGCGTCAATTCAGGAAAAATTACGGGAAATAAAGAACTATATTTTCATAAAACAGGGCTTCAGGCCGGCGAAATCCGGACCTGGCATATCAGAATATAACGAACTTTCAATTCACTCCTGGCTCTTTCAACTTTTCAGGGATAAGACTGCCAATTGTACGAGTTTTACTCTTTTATACATTGGCATTCTGGATTCAATCGGCATCACCTGCTACCCTGTTGTCACACCCGATCATGTTTTTGTCCGGGTCAAGCTGCAGGATTCCTTTATAAATATTGAAGCTACAAATGGTGAGCTCATGTTTGACTCTGATTATGAAAGAATTCTCAATGCAAAAAAAGACAACTATTATCTCCGGTCTCTTACACGAAAAGAATATATTGGATGTCTGCTGAGCAACCAGTTGGGCTTTTCGCTAAATCTGTCTGGATCCTATGCAGACGCCCTGAAATGCCTGGAAAAGGCTCTCATGTTTTTCCCGAATTTCCCGGATGCCTTGGTCAATAAAGGCATTTCATTTAGACGGCTTGAACGTCCACAGGAAGCGATTTCACTGTATCAAGAAGTCCTTACCAGGTATCCTGATAATTATCGCACTCTTTTCAACCTCGGTAATGCTCAATCGGATGCCGGGAGACTTTCTGATGCAGCCGATACCTTTTCACGGGTTTTAGCGATGAATCCTGAGGAAACAGAGGCCAGGGTAAAACGGGCGCATGTTTTGTTCTCATTAAAAAATGAACAGGAAGCCCTGGCCGAGTGCAGGGCAATCCTTTCAAGGAATCCAGATACTCAAGCGGTATTTGGCCTGACAGCAACACTTCTTGGCAACCTTGGCCAGCATGATGAGGCACTTGTTTTTTATTCAAAAGCGCTTGCTTCAGAAGACTTCGGAATATTTGAAAAAGCAACCCTGTATTCAAACATGGGCAACTCGCTTGCAGTTACAGGCGGCTTTGAAAAGGCGCTGGCGGCCTATGATGAAGCAATAAAACTCAACCAGAAGTATATCTCCCCATGGCTTGGCAAGGTCAATATATTTATTCAGACAGACCAGATCAAGAAAGCGCAGGAAGCTCTGGCCAATGCAAACAGCATAGATGCAAGCAATTCCAGGATGCCCTATCAGCGCTTACTTGTTAATATGTCCCTCAACAATGTTGATCAAGCGCTTGCAGATGCGAATGAAATTCTTAAGAATGATCACGGAAATATTATGTATCTCTGGTACAGGGCAATGCTGCAAATATCCATTCGCCAATATTCAAATGCCATCTCGGACATAAAGGAAATCATCCGGATAAATCCATCCATGCCCGGCACCCGCTATATGGCAGCGTACGTGTATTTAAAAAAACAGGAATACTCAAACGCCCTTGACCAGCTGTTTGCGGCTGGTTCTTCCGCTCAACAAGACCCGGTGATAAGGGGTATTGAAGCACTCGTCTATGCCATGAACAAGATGCCTGATACAGCCATAGAAAAAGCAAGCTCAATTTTTTCGCAAGCCAATCCGATACCCGCAGTCGCATATGCCGCACGGGGAATCGCGCTGTTTCAAAAAGGCAGGTATGAAGAGGCGATTTCTGATTTTGACAATTACATATGGATATCTCCACAGGATATCATGCTTCGTGAAGTTTATACATGCAGGATAGAAGCTCTAAAAAGATCCCTGGAACCGGCAAAACAGCCTTCCCTTGATGCACAAAACATAATTTCCCGTTATATTGCAGCAATAGGCGGAGAAGCGAGGCTCAAATCAATCAATTCTCTTGTTGCTGAATACACAAATAAATCCAAAGAAAATCTGTCATGGAAAACGATCGTTACAATGAAAAAGCCTGACAGATACCTGTATCAATCTTTTAAGAGCAGTAATCCGTTATTGTCAGGAATCGATGGCAAATCTGGCTGGTATGATGGCATG
>RPPD01000462.1 GCA_003818675.1 Spirochaetaceae bacterium | reverse complement strand
GCTGGCAGAGATGCAGGCCATCGCGCGCCTGCGTGTCTGGGAAAAGCTGAACAAAACAATTTCCATCGCGGACAAGGATGATTTTTTTATTGACGATGATGTGGTAGAACATATACTCCAGATGGACAGGGAGGAAGCATCCCTGGATATTGTCGTTGGTGAAGGCGCGTACCTCGGACACGGGGTAAGGCTCTCCGAGGGAGTCTCAATAGACAAGAACGCCAGGCTTACAGGCAACATCATCCTGGGCAAGGGTGTTCACATAGGAGAATCAGCGCAGCTCTCGGCTTTCCCAGGACAGACCATGCGCGTTGGAGACAATACCAGGATCCTCGCGGGCAATATAATCAAGGGAGATGTGATAATTGGCAGGGACTGCCTGGTGGAAACACCAGTCCGCATCACGGGCAGTACAAAATACCCTGTTCGCCTTGGCGCAAGCGTGCGGATCAAGGGCTCGAGCTATCTATTTGGCTGCATCGTGGAAGACGACTGCCACATTATAAATTGTATTTTAAGAACAATACGCGTACGCTGCCGCAGGGACAAATCAGGAAATGTGATTCCTGTCTGTTATATTTTCCCGGAGCCCGAAGGCCGCGAGAGTCTTGAACAGCTGAAATAATCCGGACCCGTTTTGCCTAAATGAGTTTCTCCACTTCTTCCTTTGTGAAGCTGTAATTGGTATTGCAGTTATGGCAGGTCAATACAACCGGAAACGGGCCATGCGCCGCAATATCAGCAAGCTCTTGTGGAGAAATGGCTCCCAGGAATTTATAAAAGCGGTCGCGATTGCAGTGACACATGAAGTCCACCCGCCTGTCAGCAACAAACTCGGGGTTGTATTTTGCCAGATGGGCGAGCACATACCCTGTTGCTGAAACTTCATCGGCAAACTCCTTCCCGATTTTTGGCAATCCAGCCACTTCCCCCGCAAGCTCTTCTACAAGTTCCGGGTCTGCCCCTGGCATTGCCTGAACAAGCAGCCCGCCGGCGCCTGTCACTTTCCCTTCCCTGTCAAAGTGCACGGAAAGTGAATATGACGACGGAACCTGTTCTGACTCAAGGGAATAACGGGCAAGATTAAAGGCAAGGCTTCCGCCTGACAGTTTCACATTCCCGGTGAATGGCTGCTTCTGGTTTTCAGGAAAGCGGGTCACTGACAAAATACCGTTTCCAAAAAATGGGGCGAGATCAAGCCCGTCCACAGGCCCTGTCACCGGAATATGCCTGACCTTCAAATATCCGCGAACCTCGCCAAAGGCGTTTGCCTCCACAGATATTCCCGTCACAGGTCCGTCACATGTGATTGACAGCACAGTCCGCTCTGTATTTTTCAGGTTTGAACTCAATAGCAGTGCGCCCAGATACCCATAACCCAAAATGAGTGTTTCAAGGATGCCTGTCTCATGATTTGCGCGCATTTCATTGACGAGCTTGGTCGCATGCAATATCACGCCCCTCATCTGCCCTTCTCCAAGCAGGAACTGGTGCATCTTGTCCAGCCTTCCAGCCATAAGCTGTTCGCGGACCGTATTTCCGTAAATAAGCTTTTTTTCCATTACATACCTTCTATAAAATGATTCCAGTTTTCTCCCTGTGCTGCCTTGCCCAAAACCCGGCAAGAAGGGCTACAGGAAGCGAAAGGACGAGCGTAACCGCTGTTGCCAGCAGGAGCGCCTCATTTGAAATATTAATGCTCACTGCGGTTGCCACAAGAGGTGCGATTGCCCAGGCAGCGCTTGTAACCGCTGTCTGGACTCCAAAGAGAAAACCCCGCCTGTGCCCTGGCGTGACTGCGGTGATCATGGCCATGACAAGAGGATTGACGCTCGTGACCAGGATCCGTGCAATTGGATATAAAATAGTGAAAACCAGCAGGCCTGAAAAGGAGAAAATAAGGAAATTGCACAGTGCCCCGACCGCTATCATAATTATGCTTATCAGGATCTTGTTGTGCTTTTCACCAAGCCGCCCAAACAATACTGATACAATTGCTGAAAAAAGTCCGATGACGCCGAGCAGGTTCCCGGAATATGAAGCAGCTCCCGTAACCGTCCCCAGAAATCCCTGGACCAGAACTGCGAGGAATTCCCTTGTCAGATCACTGGCAAAACGAATGATGAAAAGCAGCAGCAAGTTTATAAGGATAAAAAACACCATCGATTTGCGGTGTAGAGGTCCATTTGCGGCCATGCCTTCTGCATCATCAGTGTCCGCGGCATGAGGTGGAATGTCTTTTACCGCGAACAGCACAAGCAGAAATCCAGCCAGGAGAATTCCGCTGCCCAGAAAAAAACTCATCCTGTAGCCAAACCACTCGGCCGCATACCCTCCAATAAACGGCCCCAGAGTGTTGCCGATGAAGGTGGAACTGGTAATGAGCCCTATGGCGTATGGAAGGCGCTTGTTGGGCGTGCCTGCCGCGACAAGCGCGGCCGCGGCGGTTACGGTTCCAGTGAAGGCGCCCTGCACGGTTCTCACCATGAAGACAAACCAGATGTCTGTCGCAAGACTCATCAGGATCATTGTGAGAACACCAGCCCCCGTGGCGCGCAGGATCATGGCCTTGCGGGAAAAGCGGTCGCTCAAAATCCCCCATACAGGCGCCATCACCCCCAGGGTC
>RPPD01000461.1 GCA_003818675.1 Spirochaetaceae bacterium | reverse complement strand
CAAACAATTATGGTGAAATGAGTTCACATCCAATGTATGCAAAGGCCATGATGACAGCAGCCTTGGTACTGCTTGCTGTTATAGTTGTGTTTAACAGCATGTCCAGGGTAGTCATGAGCAGATTGAAAAGAGGAATGGATTGAGATCAAGAGGAAGATATATTGTTGATTTGCTGTTCCGCATATTATTGGGATCCGGGATCATCCTGTTTATATTGATTTTTTTATCAATAATAATGACCCTGATGGTCAAGGGCGGCTCGCACATAACGCTGGAACTTGTTACCCAAATACCATCAGATACATTTTACAACGGAGGACCAGGAGGGATTCTGAATGCAATTGCGGGGTCTCTTTTATTGGCTGCCGGGGCGTCTGTACTTGCATCAATATGGAGTGTTCCGATTGTCCTGTTTCTGCGGCTGTATCTCAAAACAGATTCACGAACAGCCTCTTTGATACGATTTGTACTGGATGTGCTATGGGGAATCCCTACAATTGTCTATGGAGCTGTCAGCGTGATTATTCTGTTTGGGGTCAAGGCTTCACTTTTGACAGGTATTATCATAGTGGGAATAATTGAGATACCTGTGTTGACAAGGACTCTTGACGAGGTAGCAAGACTTTTGCCTGTTGAATTGATTGAGGCCTCCTATGCGCTTGGTGCCACCAGGTCGCAGACTGCCTTTCGCGTAGTTTTACGTGAACTTTTCCCAGGGTTTATTTCCGCGTTTCTTCTTGCATTCGGCCGTGGAATTGGTGATGCAGCGGCTGTGCTTCTGGTCGCGGGTTTTTCAGACAGCATACCTGGTTCTCTTTTTGACCAGGTGGCGACTCTTCCTGTTTCAATATTTTTCCAGATACAAACCCCATTCCCAGTGGTGCAGGAGCGTGCATATGCCACAGGATTCATACTCATGTTGATAATACTGGTCGTGTCATTGCTGTCGCGGTATTTTTACAATCGTTTTTCAAGGTTCCAGATTAATAGATAGAAAGGCAATTCAATGGATTTCAAAACGCATTTGGAGGCAAGAAACCTCTCTATTAAATACAACGAAAACAAGGCGATAAAAAATCTGTCGATTCAGATTCCAGACAACAGCATTACAGTAATAATTGGTCCGTCTGGATGCGGCAAGACAACATTGCTGAAATCATTTAACCGTCTTCTTGACCTTGTTTCGGATGTAAAAGTAACAGGCGAGGTACTGGTAGATGGCCAGAATATTTACGGAAGCGATGCCGATGTGCCGTCTCTGCGCAAAAAAATGGGCCTTCTTGCGCAGAGACCTTGTCCCCTGCCCATGTCAATTTACGACAATGTAGCCTTTGGGCCAAGACTTTATGGTACCAGATCAAAAAAGGAACTTGACAGGATTGTCCAGCACCATCTGGAAGAAACAAGTCTCTGGGACGAGGTAAAACTCAGACTCAGGGAACCTGCGACCAGGCTTTCGATAGGACAGCAGCAGCGACTCTGCCTGGCGCGAGGGCTGGCAGTGGAACCTGAGGTGATTCTGGGTGATGAACCCACTTCTGCACTTGATCCTGTGTCGAGCCGCAAGATAGAGGAAAAGTTTCTGGCGCTCAGGGAGAAATACACAATAGTATTGGTCACACATATTTTACGGCAAGCCAGAAGGCTGGCTGATTATATTGTATTCATGTACGAAGGTGTGATTGTAGAGCATGGTCATGCGCCTGATTTTTTTGAAAATCCGCGCGAGAAACTGTCGCGTGAATACATATCAGGAGTAATTAGTTAGGATCTAAAGATATCTTCCCTTGCCCGCAAAAAGGAGATGAACCAGATAGGAGGAGATAAGTTGATCAGATCAGAAAAGCAGACAGGATCAACATGATCGAAAGGATTGATCTCTTGTTCTTTTTATCATGTTGATCATGTCAAAATTCCTTTTTCCATCTTTCTATCCGAATTATACTACCTGTCTACTCTCGCGGTTCCGCCTTTAAGAGCCTTTTCTACTTCCTTGAGTGAGGCCATGGATGTGTCCCCGGGAGTTGTCATGGCAAGTGCGCCATGTGCAGCTCCATAGTTTACAGCCTGCTCTGGTGTCTTGCCTGCGAGAAATCCGTAGATGAGGCCAGAGGCAAAACTGTCTCCACCACCCACTCGGTCCCATATTTCAAGGCTTCCCCTTTTCACAGATTCATAAAAGTTACCATCATAATAAAGCACGGCGGCCCAGTCATTGAAAGTTGCGGTTGTGGCGCCGCGCAGGGTTGTAGCGACTGCCTTGAAGTTCGGATAATCCTTTACAACCCTGGCAATCATTTTCTTAAAGGCAGCTGGGTCAAGCTTGGAGAGATGCTCGTCAACGCCTTCAACTTCAAATCCAAGCGCTGTGGAAAAATCCTCTTCATTACCTATCATTACGTCAACATACTTGGCTATTTCACGGTTGACTTCCTTGGCGCGTTCCTTGCCGCCAATAGACTTCCAGAGCGATTCACGATAATTCAAGTCATAACTTATAATTGTGCCGTGTTTTTTTGCGGCCTTCATGGCCTCAATTGCAACAGCGGCAGTTGTCTCTGAAAGGGCTGCGAAAATACCGCCGCAGTGAAACCACCTGGCGCCTTCCTTGCCAAAAATTGTTTCCCAGT
>RPPD01000460.1 GCA_003818675.1 Spirochaetaceae bacterium | reverse complement strand
CCTGCTTTTGCCCCGATATCAGCGAGGCCGCCTGAGGAATCCGGCTGGCTTTCAGCCGCGGGTTGTGCCGCGACAGCCGCACCAGGCAGGGCGCCTGAGGTCTTTCGTGCAGTGCCCCATTGGATTTCCTGGCATTCGATATTGTCAAGAATGACATTGCCCTTCAACAGCTCGATGATGTCCACCTTGAGCTCGGTTGTACCCAGCTCAAAGAGGTTGGTCATGGGCTTTTCCTTGTTTGCCACCTCGCAGTGGCCAAATGATACACGGCCCTGGAAAATCTGGAAACGCATTCCCGTTATGTCAGCTTTGGCGCCAAATGCCGCCTGCAGCCCTGCCTCGGCCGCCATCTCCGCTATCATGTCCTTGAATAAAACGCTGAACAGGACAATAACGAGCACGACCAGGCCTATGATCAATAATTTGCCCTTCTGCACAAAACCGGTGTTGGATTTGACTGTCTTGGCTATTTTTTTAAGCTTTGAAGCGTCTTTTTTGGTAAGGTCTTTTTTCAACGCGAGGGTTCCGCTTGCATCCTGCCTGAGAGTTTCCTGTAAAAATGTCTTGTATTCTTTGAGGTAGATTTTTTTTACAACCTTTTGCTGGAAGGTCTTGTCGGAATATTTCCTGTTAAGCGGTTTCGGGAGTTTTTTCAGTTTTACAATCTTTGGCGCTTTTTTGGTTTTCATATTTTTACCCTTACCTTATTCCCTGATAGAAATCCACTGCAGACTTGAAAAGCATGCCCACTTGTTTGACCAGCGGGAGCTGCTGAAATCCCTTTACAAGCTTTGAGTTGGCGATTTTTTCCCGCCATTTGTCACGATAAACACGGAGAAGGATGTTGAAGAGCATGGTAACCGGGATGAAGAGGATGATGCCAGCGGCAAGGCCTCCTGTCACCAGGGTGTGACTCCAGCCTGTGAAGTACATGACAGGTATTTCCTGGAGCCATGTGAAAAAGCCCTGAAGAGCGGGTTGGGTCAAAATAAATTCACCCAGCCGGCTGGTAAGCGGATAAAGGAGCCAGGTCAGACACTTAAAAATGGCCATGAAGACGGTTTCTACGGCCTGGTTAATTTTCAGGAAAAAAGTTATGAAAAACAGAAAAAACCAGAGCAGGTTGACAGGCGGGGTCAGCGGCAGGGTTGCTGGAATCAGGGCGAGGAGAAGACCCATGGCCACACCCAGTGAGACTTGAAGGGGTTTTGTGTTGGAATTGAAGGCTACGAAAATTTTGGCAATCCACTGGATGAACATACAGCTATCTCCTTGTGTTTCCTTTAAATATATACATGGATATGAGCCTGTCAAGATGAGAGCCGCGGGAAAGCGCTTGTGCTGCATGCAGTAGCCGCATCTTGTATTTCCCGGAAGATTTGGTTATTGTTTTCAGGCAAGAATTTAAAATGCGTTTATGATCTGGATTTCAGAAAGGAGAAAATTATGGCAGACAATGGTAAAATCGCATCTGAAAAATTTATTTCAGGTTACAACTGTGCACAGTCTGTGCTGTTCGCTTTTGCGGACAAAACAGGAGTTGATGAAAACACTTTATTGAAAATTGCGACTGGCTTGGGCGCGGGCATGGGAAGAAAACAGGAGGTCTGTGGCGCAGTGACGGGTGGTATTCTGGCCTTGAGCATGCTGTATGGCCGCGGTGAAAGCGAGGGCAGCAATGCAACTGAATCGACATATATTAAGACACGCGAGTTTATGGAAAAATTTTCGGAAAAACATGGTTCCGTGCTCTGCAGCAAACTGCTTGATGGCTGTGTGCTTGGTAGTCCAGAGGGTCAGGCCAGGTTCAAAGCCTGTGACATGAAAAATAAAATCTGCGTGCCTTGTGTGCGGGACGCGGCGGAAATTGTTGCCAAAATTATTGGATAAAATATGCATAACCACCCACAGCAAAGACAATATTGAAATTGGAGGATTGATAATGGAAAATTTCACTTTTTATCTGCCCACAAGAATATTGTTTGGAAAGGGACAGATTTCCAGTCTGGCCGCGTGCATCAAACCCTTCGGCGACAAAATACTTCTTGTTTACGGGAAGGACAGCATCAAGAAGAACGGCATTTACCAGGAGGTCGTCGCGCAGCTGTCCGCCGCCGGCATTTCGTATGTTGAACTCTCCGGGGTGGATCCCAATCCGCGGATCGCCACTGTCCGCGAGGGCGCAAGAATCTGCCGTCAGAATAACGTGAAGCTTGTGCTTGGAGTGGGGGGCGGCAGCGTCATTGACTGCTCAAAAGGCATAGCAGTGGCCGCAGGCTATGAAGGTGAAGCCTGGGATATCTGGGCCAGGAAATATGCGCCCAGAACGGCGCTTCCTGTAGGTGCTGTGCTAACCCTGGCTGCAACTGCAAGCGAGGCCAACAGAAATGCGGTCATATGCAATCCGGAGACACTTGAGAAAAAGGGATTCGGGGATGAAATTCTACTCCCGAAATTTGCCATCATGGATCCTTCATATACGTTTACAGTGCCAAAAAAACACACAGCGGCGGCCATTGCTGACACGCTTGCGCACATCTTTGAGTATTATTTTATGGATATTCCAGGCGCCATGCTCCAGGATGAATTCTGTGAAGGTGTACTGCGCACCGTGGTGCAGTGCGCCGGGATTGTAATG
>RPPD01000459.1 GCA_003818675.1 Spirochaetaceae bacterium | reverse complement strand
ATTCCAGGAGGGAGAGTCATGGCTGAGCAGAGATACAAGATAGAGAAAGAGCTGTACTCGGGAGCGAGGACGGTAATATACCGCGGCAGGGACGAGCAGAGTCAGAAAGCGGTGGTGATCAAGGCGCTTGCCGGGGAATATCCCGAGGCCGAGGAGACGAGGGCGCTTGAAGCGGAATACGCGATGGCGAAGACTCTTGAGGGGATAGAAGGGGTGACCAGGGTCCTGGATCTGGTTGCCTGGGGAAACGGGAAGGCGATGGTGATGGAGGACCTTGGAGGCGAAAGCCTGGACAAGGCGGTGGATGGCAAGCCTCTGGGGACAGAGGAAGCCCTGGCGATTGCATGCAGGATAGCCGGTACGCTTGAGGCGATTCATGGACGGGGAGTGATGTACAAGGATATGAAGCCCCATAACGTGATAGTGGACAGGAAGAGCGGGAAGGTGGAGATAGTTGACTTTGGCATATCGTCTGCGTACAGCAGGGAAGAGCAGGCTGACAGCGCGAAAAAGGGGCTGGAGGGCACTCTTGCATACATATCGCCCGAGCAGACAGGACGGATGAACCGGAGCGTTGACTGGCGGACCGACTTTTATTCTTTTGGGGTGATGCTCTTTGAGATGCTGACTGGCAAAAGGCCGTTTGACGGGGCTGACGCTTTGGAACTGGTGCACGCGCACATGGCTAAACAGGCGCCGTCGCCGTCAAGCATCAATCCCGAGGCAGGCGGGGCGCTTGACGCGATAGTGCTCAAGCTTTTGGCCAAGAACGCGGAGGACCGGTACCAGAGCGCGACAGGATTGCTTGCGGATTTATTGACTGCGCTTGAGATGAAGAGAAAGAAAGGGAAGATTGAGGACTTTGCGATAGGGACAAAAGACGTGTCGATGAAGTTTCAGATCCCCGAGAAGCTTTACGGCAGGGAGAAGGAAACAGAAGAACTGCTCCAGCTTTTCATGGAAGTGGGCGGGGGACAAAACCGGATCGTGTTCGTGAAGGGTCCGGGCGGTATTGGCAAGAGCGCGCTGATAAATGAATTGTACAAGCCCATCACCGCGCGTCGGGGTTATTTCGTGAGCGGGAAGTTTGACCAGATGAGGCGGAACATACCATATTCCGCCATCATCCAGGCTTACAGCCTGCTTGTGAAACAGATCCTGTCGCAGTCAGAGGATGTGATAGCGGGATGGCGGGAGAGGATCCTCAAGGCCGTTGGAAACAATGGAAAGATCATCACGGACGTATTGCCGCTGGTGGAACAGATCATTGGCAAACAGGCTGAGTTGGCCGAACTTGGTCCTCAGGAATCCCAGAACCGGTTTAACCACACGTTCGGAAGCTTTGTGGGGATGTGCTCGAGTGCACAGAGTCCTCTTGTGCTGGTTATTGATGATTTGCAGTGGTCTGATGCCGCGAGCCTGCACCTGTTGAAACTGCTTCTCACTGACCGTGAAGTTCAGGGACTGATGTTTATCGGGCTGTACCGTGACAATGAGGTGGATGCTTCCCATCAACTCACGAGCACTCTGAAGGAACTCAAGGAAGAGGGAGTGGTTCCGTGGGACGTGACAGTGCGTCCTCTTACCGCGGCCGAGATCAACAGGCTTGTGTCAGATACGTTAAAGAGGACGGAAGAGTCGACGAAGAAGCTTTCGGGGATGATCGAGCAGAAGACCGCGGGAAACCCGTTTTTCGTGCATGAGTTGTTCAGGCAATTGTATCATGACAAGCTGGTGGCACATGACGGGAAGACCTGGGTGTTTGACGAGGCGAAGATAAGCAAGGCATCCATCACGGGCAATGTGGTGGAACTGCTTGCCAAGAAGATAAGCGAACTGCCGGCTGATACGCTTGAACTGGTCAAGGTGGCAAGCTGTTTTGGCACGCGTTTTTACGCTGATACCCTGGCGCAAATCGTGGGCAAGAGCGAGGATGAGGTGGCTAAAACGCTTCTCCCGGCTTTTGCTGACGGTCTTTTGATCAAGCAGGAAACCGGGATGGGCTTTGTCCATGACCGTGTGCTCGAGGCCGCGTATTCGCTTGTGGAAGGTGATGCCAAAAAACAGCTTCACTACAAGATTGGCAAGGCGATGCTGGCCGGGACAACAGACGATGAGCTGGACGAGAAACTGATTGCGATCTTGAACCAGTTAAATCAGGCGCTTGACCTGCTCTCCGGGGACGAGAAGCAGAAGGTGCTGGAGCTGAACCTTGCCGCGGGAAAGAAGGCCAAGGCGAGTGCGGCTTATGAGGCGGCGGTGGGGTTTTTGAAATATGGGAAAAAGCTTTTGAGTCAAAACTGTTGGATCGAATATTACGATCAAACATTTGAAATAAATATAAATTTGGGAGAATGCCTTTTCCTATGCGGTAAATTTGAAGATGCGGATAGTTTATTTTCAATTTTACTAGAAAATGCAAGGGAAAAATATGATAGGGCATGTATTATAAAATTAAAAATAGACATGTATGCGGGTATAAATAAATTTGTAGAAGGTATTTTAATTGGTAAAAAATTATTGAAAGAATACGGAATAATATTTCCGAAAAGGACTTCACTGCTGCATTTAATCAAAGGTATTATAAGCACTGGAAGAATTTTAAAAAATAAAAAGGAAGAACAGATCAATAGCCTTCAGGTGT
>RPPD01000458.1 GCA_003818675.1 Spirochaetaceae bacterium | reverse complement strand
TTTACAAAAAAGGATATCGCAGGGGAGAACCACCCCGAGGATGAAATACCTTCAGAACAGATTGTCCGGAAGATTTTCATCTCCAGCGTTACAGGAGACGGAATACAGGATCTCAAGGATATCCTGATAGATTGTGCCGGCAGGGAGTCTGGATGAAAATAGCTATTTTGGGCGGAACCTTCAATCCGCTTCATACAGGTCATCTCTTTCTCGCAGAGGAAGTGCTGCGTCTTGGAGGTTTTGACAAGATTCTCTTCATACCTACATTCATGCCCGCACACAAAGAAGTAAAAGAACCGGTTTCTGCAGCACTTCGAAGTAAAATGATCAAAGAAACGCTTTCCCCTTACGCGGAGTTCATGTTTGATGACTGTGAGATAAGGCGCGAGGGTATTTCATACATGATAGATACACTGCATGAAATCCTGCCAAAGTATGAGTTTGACAATAAACCCGCAATCATCATTGGCGATGACCTTGCCGAAGGTTTTACAGGCTGGAAAAATACAGAAGAAATTCTTTCGCTTGCGGAAATAATAGTTGTTCGCAGAAACTCCTCAACACCTGTTTTATGCAATTTCCCGCACAGATATCTTGAAAACAAAATCTTCGATCTTTCATCTTCAGAAATACGAAGTCGCGTCCGCAACAATCTGCCTGTGCGCTTCCTCGTACCGGACAAGGTATATGAGTCTATTAAAAAACACAATCTCTACCGCTGATGGGTCATTATTTCAGCAAATCGATTCATATATTGAAACAAGACTTTCTGAAAGACGCCTTTTGCACAGCAGGGAGACGGCAAAACTTGCACAAGAACTGTGTATCAAGTATACTGTTGACCCGGGCGAGGGTGCTATTGCCGGAATCGCACACGATCTTGCCAGGGAATATTCCGGACCAGAGCTCGTTGATTTTGTTGTAAAAAACAATATCGATGCTTCTGAATGGGAAATGGAACATCCGGTAGTACTCCATGGAAAAGTGGCGGCACATATAGTATGTGAAAAATGGGGAGTAGATCAACAGATCTGCCGGGCAATTGAAGACCACGTGCTCGGGCGGCCAGGTATGCCTGTTTTGTCCAGGATCCTGTTTATTGCAGATTTTTGCGAGCCATCCCGTGGTTTTTTGGAAGAACAAAAAAGGGCAGAATTGCTTTCGCTGCCTTTAGAAGAGCTGTTGTTAAGGACAACCGAATTGATTTTTGATTATTTGGAAAAAGAGCAAAGGGATATCGCGCAGGTTACGCGTGATATGTATCAATATTTTACAAGGGAGCAATAAGCCAGAGTGAGAAGAAATGAACGCTCCATGATGAGCATACTTCTATTGGGTCTTATTGGAATTATTCTTGCAGGGGCCTTTGTAGCTGGTCTTTTTATATTCAGGCAGGATTCGGTGGAAGATCTGGTGGCTAAAAACTCTGTTATAAGCACCCTGCTGACCATTGGGGAAAACAAGCAAGCCAACACAATAGAGCTTTTCCTGTATCACCCGGGAACAAAAAAGGGATCACTTCTTTTCCTTCCCGAAAACCTGTGGAGCAAAATAGACTCCTTTGGTCGGTATGACAAGCTTGATGTGCTCTACGATCCTGGTAATGCCAAGCCATTAATACAGCATGTGGAAAAACTCACTGGAGTTCGCATAGGATTTGCAATAAACATATCCAGGGACAACCTTGTAAAAATAGTGGATCTTCTCGGAGGTATTTCACTTTATCTTCCGGAAACCCTTTCACAGGATGCAGGGACGGATATGCCAGTTTTTAATACAAAACAGGCTCTCTTTGATGGCGAAATGGTGAATGAGTTTTTGTTTGGAAAACCTGAGGCATTTGTCAGTGCACAGGTTCCTGACAGGAAACAGATGGTGATATATGCACTTTTTGCAAAAATAGTTGCACTCAAGGAATCTGAATATCTGAAGCGGGATCAGGCCTTTGACGCATTCAGGAGAGGCCTTTCAACCACGTTTTCAGATTCTGAACTACAGACTTTTATTTCAGAAATCAGCAACATGAAAATGGAGAGTGTATATCTGGACAGTGTGCATGGAAGGATTACTGCCAACCCTGAAAAGGGAGAAATCTTTGCACCTAATGATCAGGGAGATTACCTGAAGCTGACCATGGAGAAGACAATGGCTTATCTTACAGGCACAGAGGCGATACGGCCAGAGGATCTGGTTGTTGAACTTGAGGTATTAAACGGCACAAAGGTGAATCTTCTTGCTTCGACAGCTGCCAGGAAGTTCAAGCAATACCAGTACGAGGTTCTCCCTGTTGGAAATGCTGACAGGCAGGATTATCCAAAGACTGTTATAATAGCCAGACACAATAATCTTGAGACTGCCAGGGAAGCGGGAAATATTATCCATTGTACCAATATTCAGGCTGGGACCGAGGATCCTTTTTCAAAGGCGGATATAACAATTATTCTGGGGTATGATTTTGACGGTGAATACTGCAAAAAATAGGGAAATGAAAGAAATCGTCAGCAAACTTGCTCTGCTTCTGGATGACCATAAGGCAGAAAATACTGTGGTCCTGTATGTGGGCGAGCAGTGCAATTATACTGATTTTTTCATAATAACAACTGCAAAAAGTTCTCGCCACCTGCAAAGTCTTGCAGAAAACGCAA
>RPPD01000457.1 GCA_003818675.1 Spirochaetaceae bacterium | reverse complement strand
GGCCTTTTCTGCAGTATTGAAAGCAATCCACCTGGTCCATGCCGGCTTTGTCACAATTGCAAGCTCATATACAGGGAATACACCTTCAGGGGTTTGGCCGTCATTGTATGAAGTCCTGTCATCAAGTTCAGTTCTGACATTTACTGAATATTGGCGTATTATTTTTCCAAGCTTCACAAGCTGAAGGAGATGTGATTCCTTGTAGACAACAACGCAGTATTGTTCAGACGCGGAGACAAGGCCTGTTTTTTGAGCATCAGACAATGTTTGTACTTTTGTTGGTTTGTTTGCTGCATTATATTTATCGAGGCTGAACCTGTATGAGAATCCCAGGATAAAACATCCCCCTAAAATCATGATTGCAGTAAGTAAAATCCATTTTTTTCTTTTGTTCATGCATTTGATTGTCCTGCATGCACCGGTTTTTATCAGGGCGGAAATGTGGAATTCCGTATTATTTTTGTGTCAATATTGTGTCAGCAACTAATGGAGCCTCTATTGCTCCGAAGAGAGATATTCCACGCCATCAAGAAGGGGTTCTGAAAACAGGTTGTCCACAAACTGGTGCGTTTCTATTTCAAGGATCCTGTAATCTTCCATCTGCCGCGAAAAATGCATTCCCAGATAACTGCCGCCTGTGATCAGCATGGCCGCGGCAACTCCTGCGAATGCCAATGTAATTCTTCGCCTTAGAGTCCGCTTCCGTTGCATTGAAAACAGTTTTTTGAAATCAGGCGCGGCAATCCCATTGCCTTCATTGTCAAGAAGACGGACAATCGCCCCCGTAATGTTTTTCATGAATAGGCCTCCTTCATGGCTTTGGCCAGCTTTTCCCTTGTCCTGGACAGTCTTGATTTCACAGTTCCCTGGGGCAGCCCATACATCGCGGACAATTCTTCAATTGAGAATCCCTCAACATCCTTTTGCACCAGTATTATTCTTTCATCCGCTTCCAGTTGCGCGAGGGCATTCCTGACGAGCAGGGATTCCTCCTTTCGAAGCAACTCGGTTTCAGGAGTCACCCCGTCAGTTCCCCTGCACAGATGGATTTTTTCGGTCTGTTTTCGCATTCGCACCTGCTTGCGGAGCATGTCCACAGCCTTGTTCCTGCTATACGAATAAAAGAAAGTCTTGAAGCTCGATTTGAATCCGAACTTTTTGATGTCCGTGATGAACGACAACAGTATTTCCTGAAGCGCATCTTCCATTTCCTGTCTGTCGCCGTTGAAAACCGTGACCAGAAGCCTCTTGAGCCAGGGGAGATGCGGCATCACGATCTTTTCATATATGGCCGGGTCAGGTTTATTGAAAAAAGTCCTGACAAGAGAATCTTCCGGTGAGTCTGTCCTTGTGACGAATATTAAAGGATTTTCTGCCAGAAGATTCTCCATTCCTTAAAACCGCTTACCTGCGGTCAGTGCGCTCAGGCGGCATATTACCGCGTTGGGGCTGATTGTTCCGCCCGTCACGCGGCATTTCAGGCTGCATGCCATCCATGTGCTTTTCTGTTTGAAAACGCATGAAGCGTTCAAGTATAGCCCATCTTGAAGCACCAAGAATTTCCTTTGCCTTGATCATTCGTGAAATCTGCGCGAGCCTGATGCGAAACTCCAGCTCCATGGCTTCACGAAGCACCTTCTCTGCCTGATTCTGGTTTACCTTATCTTCCATTAAAATTCTTTTGAGCTCCGCGGTTTTTATCTCAAGATCAGCACGCGCCATCCGAGTAGTTTTTTCTGTTTCCTCCCAGAGGCTCAACAAAGCAGTCTTTTCCTTTTCAGTGAGTGTGAGTTCCTGTGCAAGCTTTTCGTTGTTGAAAAAACGGTCCAGCTCCTGTGAAAAACCAGTTGCTAAAAATCCTGTCAAAAGCAGAACGGCTAAAAGTATCTTTTTCATGATTCCTCCAATCAGTTTGATATCACTGATTAGTCGTAAAAAACAATTTTTGGTTCCACTTTATATTACTGTTGGCCAATGATCTCAAAAGCGCCTATATCAGGCTTACTGTCCCTGATTTCAGCCGAATCCGGCAGTTTATCCGGTAATGGCTCTCCCCTGTCCCGCATGAGGCTTTTTTCACCTGGCATAAAAAGCGCCCTGAATGTTGAATCATATTCCGCGATAACGGATGCAGTCCCCTTTTGCAACACAGCTGCGGGTTTTAACTGCGAAAAACGGTCGAATCCGCTCTTGAAATATTCTGTATCCTCGAACTTGATTGCCTGACTGAAAATTGTTGAAGTTGATTCCGAAGTTATGGTTGCAGCCTTCCTTGCAGTTGTGTCCGTTTTCAGGTACATGTATCTTTGATTCTTGAAAATAAACTCGGAAAGCGAATTATCCGCCTTTGGAGGAGTCATAAACAGATTGAAATCCAGATATGGTCCAAACACAAGCGGGTACTGCGCATCCTCGGCACCTACAAAATGCATGAACTGAATTCTTCCAGCATAATACAGGTTGTTCATAAAGAAAACCTTCTCCCCAAGGGATACTGGAAAAACAATGTGATTTCTGTTGCCGGCGAAAACAATTGTATTGTGATACACAAAGAGTTTGTCACGCATTGTCTCCCCCGGGTCACCACGCTCTGGCCATCCCCGTGTGTCTGCGAGATAGAGGATATTCCTGTAAAAATAAATGGG
>RPPD01000456.1 GCA_003818675.1 Spirochaetaceae bacterium | reverse complement strand
TGGCTCCATTGCCTGTTGGTCTGCGTCCGTGAGAGAATACAGATGAGGGAGAGCGCCTGATGCCTGAGTCATGGAGCAGCCTCGAGCGGACCGAGTTTATGCATGGCATCGACATCCCGGGCTGTTGCGCAGGAGATTTGTATAAATGCAAACTGATAATGAAATATTGGGCATAACCGAAGGGGCCGGCCAGGCCGAAATCAGGGATGCGTACCGGAAAATTGTTAAGGAGATCCATCCTGATGTCGCCCGGGAAAAAGATGTGTTGAAAAACCATCTCCAGTTTATACGGGTCAACCAGGCATATGGACGGCTTCTCAAGGGTTCTGCCAGAAAATCAAGGTCAATACAGACAGATAAAACGACACGGTATGCAGAGGCTGCCCCTGTCATGACGGGCATTGCAGGAATTGTCAGGCACAAGGATCCGGCCTATGCTTTTTATAAAACCGCAATGAACTGTTTCATGAAGATTCACCCGTCACAATGGAATATCGATGTCAAACAGATATTGTCAAATCCTCACCCTGGGCAGAAAAAGGAACTGGAGATGGTGCAGGAGAAGGTGCGAAATCTGGTGAAACTTTTTCCCAGGGCCTATTATTATTTCAGCATTGTCGCAAACGAATATCCCGAAAGCGTATGGTGCAGGGACGCCTCGGAAAAAATGTTGCTTATTGAGGAGAGAACGATCCGCTATCGCAAGATCATAGAGTCATTCACTGAACACGCAAAGACGGTCAAACGCGTGAATAAAATGTTTTAGGTTTATTGTTGACGCATTTACACCTGTTTGAACATGATCACTGAAGTCTTATCGTAACTGCCACGGGTTTTTCCGCGTAGAAATACCTGACGCTTTTTTGTGCGATGCAGCCAGATGCAAGTACGCGAAGAAGCTGTTCAGGTGTTGCAGCTTGACAGATCGCGGCAATCCTGTTTCCTGTTTCGCTTTCAAGAAGTTCCTCATCACTTGGTGTGAAATTATCCGGATCCTCGCCCTGTGCGCAAGACAGAAGTGCCGGAAGGTTTAAAAGATTTTCCAGCCTGGCTTCTGGTACCTGTGCAAGCAGCTTGTGCTGCTCCCACAGATGGTTCCCATATAAAACTGCCTGGTGTGACCGCTGATAGAACAATAGACGATGGCTGTGATAGCGTAAATGTCCAGCTGACAGGCCGTCTGCACAATTTATAAGTAGAACAAGGCTCACAACAAGAAACAAACTTGTGAATATTGTTCTTCTTTTCATTTGCATGTCCCCTCGTTTATAAAAATACTGAATCCTATTATATCACGCCGTGATATTTGCATCAAAGGTTTGCTTTACTATTCTAAAGTCCATATGTATCTTTTACATATGAAGAAAGATATCGAGGTAAATTTATGGAAAATATGACGGATAAAAAATGTATTCCATGTGCGGAAGGCAGCCAGCCATTATCTGAAGCCGATGAGAAGAGGTTCATTGCTGAAATATCCGGGTGGATGCTTGACAGAAAAAAAATCCACGCCATTCACAAGCTTTTCAAGCTTGCAGATTTCAGAAAAGCCGTGGAGTTTGTAAACAGGATCGCAGACCTGGCCGAGGAAGAAGGGCATCATCCAGATATATATCTGTCTTCCAGATATGTTACCATAGCTCTCTGGACAAAGAAGATTTTCGGACTGTCAGAAAATGATTTTATCCTGGCAGCCAAGATTGACAACCTGTTCGAAAAAGAAATGGTCTGACTGGATTGCATGGTGGAATTCGGATTTGCATTTCTTTATAATTGGGTGAAAACATGGCCCAGGCCAGGGAGATGGAAGAAATAGCAGCGCGTTTTTCAACACACGGCATGGAGCCCGGCAAAAAATGATGAGTTCAAAATATGCACTACTGGCATTGGCGGTATTTGCCGCCTGCATGCAGGGATGCGAGAAGGGCAAATTCGCCGAGAACAATATTCGGGATATAAACGGAAAAGATTCAGGGGTACAAACCGGCATTTTGGTGATGGATCTATCAGGCCGCAATGTCAGGATTGTCCATCCGCTCAATCGTTTTGTTTCCCTCGCTCCGTCAAATACGGAAATACTGTTTGCGCTTGGTGCTGGAGAAAAATTGTCAGGAGTCACAAACTTTTGCGACTGGCCGCCCGGGACTGCGGAAAAAACAAAAATTGGTGATCTTGGGAGGCCTGATCTTGAAAAGATACTTTCTCTTGAGCCTGATTGCGTTCTGGCTGGCAACAAGACTTCGCAGGAAATAATCCGTTTTCTGTCAGATAATAATATACCCGTGATTGTAAGCGAGGCCACATCGTTTGACGAAATAGGGAAATCCGTTTTTCTGATTGGCATGCTTGCGGGGAAAGAAGAAGAGGCTTCAGGGATTGTAGCCATGATGGCAGAAAGACTTGATGCCCTGGACAAGAAAATATCCGGTGCGAGACGCGTACGCTGTTACTATGCTGTCTCGTTTGGCGACTACGGCAACTGGACAGCAGGCCCGGGGAGCTTTCTTCATGACGTCATCACGCGTTCTGGAGGTGAAAATCTGGGCGCTGTTGTTGGCAAGCCCTGGGCTGAAATAAGCCTTGAGACCCTTGTGACTTTAAACCCTGATGTTATTCTTGCAGGGAAGTACTCGGGCCCTGATATATCGCT
>RPPD01000455.1 GCA_003818675.1 Spirochaetaceae bacterium | reverse complement strand
GTTGAGCCCACGTCATGTCCCACGATGACCAGGGCTCCCTTTGTCTATGACCACGGCGATACCGCAAAAATGACCCCGCTTCTGCCAATGCATTCGCTCGGCCACGACTTCATCCCGCCGCCGATACATGCGGGCGGGCTGCGCTACCACGGCATGGCGCCGCTGGTCAGCCAGGCCATTGTCGAGGGCCTGGTGACACCACGGGCCATTGACCAGCTTGAGTGCTATGAGGCCGCTATGCTCTTTGCCCGGACCGAGGGAATAATTCCCGCGCCCGAGACAAGCCACGCGATCGCCGCTGTCATTCAGGAGGCAAAGAAGGCAAAGGAGGAGGGGAAAGAAAAAACCATTCTCTTTGGTTTTTCAGGGCATGGACTCATGGATCTCGCGGGCTATGACAATTACTTCCAGGGCAAACTCAAGAATTATGTGCTGCCCGAAAGCGAGTTTGGCAATGCCCTGAAGGAATTGAACGGTCTGCCAAAACCCAAGATCGTGCGGACCGGGAAGTGGTAAGAGTTCGCCTTTACAGAAAATCCGGTTTTTAGGGAAATGGCCGCCTGTTGTCAGACGGCCATTTTTTTTGTACGCTTGGCATAAGATGCCGGACAACAAGGATCGGGAAATTTACTGCCGCAGACTGGGACACCAGGTTATGCTTTCATATTGTACACATGAGGGAATGGACCTGCCGTGCAGGCTCATTTTTTCATGCTGGGAATCGCGTATTCCCTTGCGCGAGTATCTGCTTGAATTTTACACCGAAGAACAACTGATATTGATAGATGAGCCACCGGCATCAAAGCTGTCATCGATTGTGGAGCTTGCCCAAATGGCAAAAAAAGGGAGAGAGGACCAGCATTCCGGCTATAGCGATATTGGCCGTTGTGAAATGGCTTTTTCAGCCGATCTGGAGAGTGTGGGGGAATGTCCCTATTATCTGAACAACCAGGCGCTGCCCCCGGCGGGTACCAGGGTCATCATCAACCTGGGCGCACGGGTCTGCATTCAGTCTGAGGATGGAGTCCTGCTTGGTTATCTGCCTGCCATCTATAATTATCTGGTGATGTGCATCTCCAGCGGGTATATGTATTCGGGGACAATTGCTTCGGCGTCTTTCGCCCCTCATGTCGCAGTTCGGGTGGATATTGCTCCTGTACGGGATAATATGGAGTGAAGATCGTTCTCCGGATGACAAAGTGTCCCCATGATCTTCTGATAATTTGTGGGTCCTTGACTTCATGTCCCTGCGCCTATATATTATTCGGAATGCCTGCAACTGCACAGGTATCCGGCTTTACCAATGTTTTTTAAGGATTTCAGATATCATTCTTACACAATCCGTCACACAGCGGCCAAATCTTCCAACAGGAGAAAGGATCGCGCCCGCGTCACAAACACTGCCCGCAACTTGAGAAAGGCACGCGTGGGCAGGGATCAAATATGTTTTTCAACTTATCCGGAAAATAAAAGAGTTGCTTTTTTGGCAAAGAAGACAGGACTGCTTGTCTTTGGCACTGTGATGCTCTTTCACCTGGGGCTTGTTCTCTTTACACTGACAGCCTCTATTGTATTTTCGTTTGTCAATCCGCCTGTGACTACCCTGATGGTTGAGCGCATTCTGGTACGCCATTACAAAACCAAACCAGTGCTCTATGTACCGCTCTCAAAGCTTCCTTCATGGGTGACCTCAATGTACATCCGCGTGGAAGACAAGAACTTTTACCGCCACCAGGGCATTGACCTGGCAGCCATGCAGTTTGCGTATGAACAGAACGAGCGCTTTGGCCGGATTGTGGCAGGCGGGAGTACAATTACGCAGCAGCTGGTACGTTCACTTTTCCTTGTTCCATACAGGACATATCCGCGCAAATATGCAGAGGTGATCATGTCAGTAATTCTGGATGCTGTGATGAGCAAACACAGGATTTTGGAGCTTTACCTCAATTATATTGAGTGGGGCGAGGGGGTTTACGGCATAGGCGCCGCGGTCAAACACCATTATCACAAGAGGATTGACTTTTTGACTCGTGAGGAGTTCTGCAGGCTCGCGGCCATCATAGTCAACCCGATTGATTTTGACGTGAACACTTTCTTCAAGCAAAGGTCCATGTTGTGGCGATACTACGCTTTATTGGGAGCTGATACAGCACCGCCGGTTCCGGCCACGCTCGAGGGTCAGAGGCCTTCTTCCGGTACGGAAAGTAACCCATCTGCATCGCCAACTCCGCAAGTTGAAGCACCAACTCCGCCAGTTGCAGAAAGCCCGGTTCAAACTGAAAAGCCTGCAGGCGAAAAACAATCCGGTGAGAAACAGGATGTTGCACCCTTAAAGCCCCTCACTTGATAGGGCTGGATACCTGCTCCGTATCTTTGTCTAAATACTGCGGATACATATCCCTGATGCAGTCCGGGCACATGCCATGGGTGAAGTCCGCCTCGGAATGTTCGTGAATGTATGTTTCCACCTGGCTCCAGTAACCCTTGTCATCGCGGATTTTTTTGCATTTGACGCATATCGGGATCAGTCCCTGGAGAACTTTCAGGCGCCGCATCTGTGAGAGGAAGGTGATGAAAATCAGCATCAATGAGGCCAGCACCGCGATTGTCTGTCCGATGAATACCTGGTTTCTGATTTCAACTGTTGTTGTG
>RPPD01000454.1 GCA_003818675.1 Spirochaetaceae bacterium | reverse complement strand
TGTCCTATGCGGCAGGCCTCATAGGCAAGGCTAAAATCAAGGTAAAAAAAGCTGGAAAAAAGGGACTTCTTGGTCTGAAACTGGAATTTATTTACAAACCGGATTCCTTGAATATACCGATGTCTGAAATGGCTGTAAAACTCGAGCATTGCATTTTTCATGCTGGGATAGCGGGACAATACGCCCAGTACGCCAGGCGGGTTTTACAGATACTTTCTGATGCAGAGATACGGGCCCATGCGTCAATGCATGAGCACAGTCAGTCACATCATCATGCGGCGCCGATGCTGCATGAGGCGCAGGATATCCTTGTGGACATTACAGGAAGCGCATTTGCCCTTCAGAGCCTGAATGTCTTCATGGAAAGCGTAACATGCCTTTCGCCTGTGTATACAGGCGGCGGTTTCGTCACTTTTTCGCACGGCACATTCCCGGTACCTTCGCCGGCTGTTGAGCAGGTGATAAATGCATGCGGGATTCCTGTTGCTGCGGGGCCCGTGGACCGGGAACTGCTTACACCCACAGGCGTATCAATATTGTCAGCGCTTGATTGCAAATACGAAGAGCGTAATACGTCAAAGACTCTCGTCAGGCATCACGGCATTCTTGGAGCAGGCTTCGGCATGATGAAGCTTCCAGGCAACAGGCCAAATGCGGTTCTCGTGCATATTTTTGATAACGGAGATTTAAAATGAAAAACAACACTCTGTTGTTTCTGGATTTCGACGGAGTTGTCTGTGATTCGCTTCCGGAAACATTGGTGAGTTCATGGCTCGCGTATTTTGAATATGAAAAAGGCGCGCTTCCTGCCTCTATGCCCGCAGATTTCAGGAAACGCTTCCTCGCGCTCCGTCCATTCATCCGTTCGGGCGAGGACTATCTCCTCATTCAGGATCTGCTTGAAAACCACCGGGCAGTCGCAAATCAGGCTGAATTTGACCATATTATCCGGGAGGCCGGGAAGGAGAGGATGACCCGCTACAAGGAAAATTTCTACAAAGCCAGGACCGCGCTTCTGGAGAAAGACCGCAAGGCTTGGCTTGGATTGAATCCGCTGTTTGCACACATTGAACGCGCACTGCTTAAGCAGGCGGACAACAAACAGATATATATCCTTTCCACAAAGAAAAAAGAATTTATTGCCGAGATATTTGAAGGCAATGGCATTGTTTTTGACATGAAGAGGATAATCTACTCGGGTTCCGAAAACAAACAGGACATAATCACTGCAGAGCTTGAACGGGCCAAGGCAGCAGGCGCTGTCTTTATTGATGACCAGATCAGCCACCTTGTCGGGATAAGGGATGCCCGCATCCGGGTTTTTCTTGCCTCTTGGGGCTATGTCGAGGAGTCCTGGCTTTCGGGAAAAGAAGTGCCAGTCATGGGCGAAAAGATGGCAGAGGAGACCATAGCCGGCTGGGCATGAAAACTGGCATTTCTGCGCAGAATGAACGATAATTTATTCCATGAAGGAAACAGCTGCGCGCTTTGCTGCACTTGACATTGTGCTTGTCTGCGGGCTTCCCGGTTCGGGGAAATCCCATTTCGCCAGGGAGTATTTCAAGGCTTCCGGCAGGAAGAGAATCAACAGGAACGAGATACGCCGCCATCTCTTTGAAATGATGAGCTTCGGGGAGCCATGGAAAGAGTCATGTTATCGTGAAGAAGATGAAGCTCTGGTAAAGCACATTGAGCACAAGCTTCTGGAGCATATCCTCTTCTTGAAGCATAAAGTGCTGATTGATAACATCTCGATCACTTCAGATTCAAGGAAGTTTTATATCGATCTCGCAAAGAAAATGAATAAGACCATAGGAGCCATTTTTCTTGACACCCCGGTTCAGGACTGCATGGCAAGGAATCAAAAACGAAAAGATCCGCTTCCGGATTCCGTTATTTCCAATTTATACGCTTCAGTGGAGCATCCGGACATAAGAGAGGGGTTGGCTGAGGCCATCGCTGTCAAGCCTTCTCGCCAGGAGTAGTCCTTTTCCCGCAGCTTCATGAAATCAATGTTGTATTTTTGCTATTTTCACAATATCATATGAAAATATTCCAGCATTGAACATGATAAACAGTTGCTCCTCTTGACATTTTTTTATCATATCTATTATTATGGCGGTCTGTCATAACGCCTCTGTAGCTCAGTCGGCAGAGCACAACCATGGTAAGGTTGGGGTCGTCGGTTCAATTCCGACCGGAGGCTTTTTTTAATTCCATTGCCGTCTCGTTGGGTGGACTCTTGACAGAGATACCAGATTGGCGGTATATTTGTCATTCGCTTATTGAGGTATCTATACTCAACGGACCGTAGTCCGGATTCGGCGGATAGTAGTCCGGACTATGTGGACAATAGTCAGAAGATGGCAATGCAAAAGTTTTGGACATACCTTGAGTAATCAGTAGTTGTTAGAGGAGATTTTTTCATGGCGAAATCAAAAAACGTCGAACTTGTCGCACTACAGTGCGGAGAGTGCAAACGGCGGAACTACACAACAAAGAAAAACAAGAGAAACACCCAGGGCAAGCTGGAACTCAAGAAATATTGCAGGTTTGACCGCAAGCATACGATGCATAAGGAAACAAAGATTAAATAGGGTCAAAGGCTTGAAAGCTAGGCCAGTAGCTCCAATGGCTAGAGCGCCGGTCTCCAAAACCGGATGTTGCAGGTTCGAGTCCTGCCT
>RPPD01000453.1 GCA_003818675.1 Spirochaetaceae bacterium | reverse complement strand
TGTTCAAACTTGATGATGTGGAAGAACCATGCCAGATTTATCAGTGACAATTGCGGGTATCACCCTGAAGAATCCGGTTATCCCCGCTTCGGGAACCTGGGAACCTCTTGATGCCCAGGCTTTCGGGCTTTTGCCTTCTGAATTGGGCGCTGTAGTGAACAAGACAGTCACGCTATTGCCGCGCGAGGGCAATCCTCCGCCGCGAATATGGGAAACCTCCTCTGGTATGCTGAATGCAATAGGAATCCCGTCAATTGGCGCCCAGGCTTTTATAAATGACTATCTGCCGCGTTTGCGCAAAGTAGCAGACTGTGTAATTGCGAGCATTGCCGGTTCCACTGTGGACGAGTTCTGCGAACTTGCAAAAAAGATTGAAGATTCGGGGATGGCGGATTTTATCGAGCTGAACCTCTCGTGTCCAAATATAGAACACCACACCAGCTGGTCCACTGATCCAGCCCTTCTTGAAAAAGCTGTGGGCAATGTGAAAAAGTCCGTGAAGCTTCCGGTTATCGCCAAGCTCTCTCCAAATGTCACTGATATCGCTGCCATGGCTGAAATAGCCCAGGACGCTGGAGCAGATGCCCTGTCTTTGGTCAACACATTCCGCGCAATGGCGATAGACATCAGGGTGAAAAAACCAGCGCTCGGGAATGTCACAGGCGGCCTTTCAGGTCCGGCAATAAAACCCCTCGCTCTCTACGCTGTCTGGGCCGCATATGAGAAAGTGTCCATTCCTATAATAGGCATGGGCGGTATCAGCACATGGCAGGACGGTGTTGAGTTCCTCATGGCTGGCGCAACAGCCCTTGGCGTTGGAATGTACACATTTGTAAATCCAATATGCATGAGACAAATAATAAAGGGAATTGCTGATTACCTGGTTGTGCAAAAAATCAAATCAGTACGCGAGCTCTGCGGACTTGCACACAGGTCATGACAGGCACTAGTAAATATACGCTGAAATTCCGCAGGCAATCGGGATCGCAATACCCATTATGCTGTTATTGCCCAGCGGAATTGAAATAGTAGGTTCTATTAATATTTCCAAAGCAATTGCAGGACTCAAGGGTATGAGGATGCCAGCGTCTAGGTTGACAAGCATGCGCTGACTTTTGATAACATCCTCCCAATCGATCCCTGATCCGGATTTAATTGAAAGGCCGTATCCTGCTCCAAATCCAAAGAACAGATTTATCGGTTCCTCGGAAGACATGAGATAGCGGAAATGGAGTGTGAGTGAACCAAGATTGGCTTCCAGAAAACCTGAATCAGAAAAAAATTCCAGGTGCGAATTGAAACTTAATCTGAGCCCGATCATGGTCTGCCTTGTCATGAAATAGCCGCTGCTGATGTAGAGTCCCGCCTCTAATACAGGGGATGAGGAGTCAGTAAAGGCCTGCATGTAAAAAAAAGAAAAAGTCCCTCCTGCCATCCAGGATCCAGATCTGATCTTGAGTTTCTCCGCGCCGAAACCCCCAAGCGGAAAAAGGAGTGAAAGAAGCACAACCGTGAGCGCGATCTTTTTCATGAATCCCTCCAAGGGTTGTCCCAACAACCGTGGGTTACTGCAAGTCTTTCCGGGGACAACCCCGGAGTTTCAATTCATCCTGATATTATACACGGGAACACAATGAAACTCCATTAAAATTTAACTATAGGCCTGGCCTCTTAGTTCATCAATATATTGTGAGCATGAATGAGCGGCGACAGCGCCTTCGCCAGCTGCCACAACAATCTGGCGGAACTGGGTTGTACGGACATCTCCTGCGACAAAAAGGCCGCGGACATTTGTCTCCATGTGGTCATTTGTCAGAACGTATCCGCTTTCGTCAAGCTTGACACCGATTTCTGCAACCGCCTGGGCCTGCGGGATGGTCCCGACAAAAATAAAGACAGCATCTGTTGATTCTTCATATTCACGTTTTTCTGTATTGTCAAAGAGCTTGACTGAAGAAACCCTGTCAGTGCCCAGGATTGCGCGGCATTCAGTGGAAAATCTGATGTTGATTTTGGGATTCTTCAAAACCCTTTCCGCAAGGGATTTCTGTGCGCGAAACCTGTTTCGGCGATGGATAATGACAACCTCACTTGCAAGGTTGGCCAGATACATGGCCTCATCACAGGCCGCGTCTCCACCGCCAACCACTATCATGCGTTTGTTCTTGAAAAGAGGTCCATCGCATGTCGCGCAATAGGAAACGCCTTTGCCGCAGAACTCTTTCTCGCCAGGGACATCCAGTTGTCTGTGTTTTGCGCCAGTGGCCAGAATTACGGCATGCGAGGAAATAGTTCCGCTTCCGGCATTTGTCGTCACCTGGAAGATATTGCCTTTCTTTTCCACGCCATTTACTGTGCCAAATGAAAACTCGGCCCCGAATTTTATTGCGTGCCGCTCCATCCGCTGCGACAGTTCGAATCCTGAAATTGGATCAGGGAATCCAGGGTAATTCTCTATATTGTCTATTATAAGGGCCTGGCCGCCCGCAGCCATTTCTTCAATTACCAGAGTGGTCAGATTTGCGCGTGCGGCATACTGTGCTGCGGCAAGCCCTGCAGCTCCAGCGCCTATTATAATAACGTCTTTATCAGGTTGCATGAAAATTCTCCTATCAGCAAAGTCGATGCCATTTATTGAATATAAATAAAATAACAGGTATATTTATCCATGGGAATAGGATGATG
>RPPD01000452.1 GCA_003818675.1 Spirochaetaceae bacterium | reverse complement strand
CACTCCCAGCACATCGTGCCGAAGGACCTGAAGGGCGAGCCCGGGCTTATCATGGGCGTGCTCATGAGAGACGCGCTTTCACACTTTGCAGGCGTCGTGAACATCGGGCCGTTCGGATGCATGCCTGTGCGTTTCACCGAGGCCGTGGTATCCAACAACACGGACCTTCAGAGCAAGCTGGAGGCGCAGGCATGCGCGCGCGACGCAGGAAGCGGGCACAAGGCTGAACACGATCTTGAAGCATTCGCAAAGGCAGAGCGGATTCCGTTCCTCACCGTGGAATGCGACGGAAACCCTTATCCGCAGCTTCTGGAAGCGCGGTTTGAAAGCTTCTGTCTGCAGGCTCAGCGCATAGCTGTGAAGCAGGGCAAAACCCTGCTGGGTGTGAACAAGCAGCCCAAAGCGGCAAGGGACATGATTTACAGCGTCAAGTAGAGCAAACGCAGTGCATAAAAAAACCGGCCTCCATAAAGGAGACCGGTTTCTGTTATTTTTCAGGAATTCCTAATTTTGTTTTACAAAAGCGCCAAAGACCCAACCATTTACGGCTGCGGATTGAATCCTGTACCATTTTCCGGAAAGACCGCCAATGGAATAGGTTTGTGAAGTCTGCTGGTCTATCTGAACAGCTTCCCCCTTGTTGACCTGGCCGACAATTGTTCCATTGTATTCATCGGGTTCTGCCCTTACATTCACCTTGTCTTCAGTGATGATTCCGGAAAAACTGACCGATTCAACACTCTTGGCGCCGCCGCCTGATGCAGCTTCCTGACGCATGGCTTCTGCCTCGGCGACAAAGGCTGAATCTCCGTAGATCTGGATTACATTGTCAAGCGCATCTGCCCACAAAGAAGGCGAGAGTTTCTTTATCTTGTCAAGTTCTTCCCTCATCTTGAAATCACTCTCTTTGGTGGAGATGGCGCGTGAATCAACGTAGTATTTTGACCATGTTCCGAAGGATTCAACTTTTCCTGTCCGCTGCGGGACCTGGTAAGCCACAAAGAGCCTGCGGTTGAAGGGATTGCCGCTCGCCTCCGGAGGAGCAACGCCTATTATGGTCCCGCGCGGGATCACATAGGTTGTGAGGTCGGAAGGGCCCAGACCATTGTAGACCTTGGCTTCAGGATCGGTGATAACAACCGCCTGTTCCTGGTTCTGGAGTACATACCAGACTGAAAGCCATACTACTTTGTTGTCTTCAAGTCTGGCTTGAGCTATTCGCCAGCTGCCCCCGTCTGATTTTACGTCTTTCTGCTCTCCGCCAAGGAGTGTGACGCTCTTTCCGGCTTCAACATATCCAAGAGTCTTGTAATACAGAGCACCCTGATTATTTCTGGTCTCTTCAAAGTAGCGGGCGCTTACGGATGCGATCTGGGCGTTTCCCTGCTTGACAGCCTGGGGCGCAATTACCTGGTTGCCAGCCGAGGAAAAGTCAAAGCCAGCTGTATCATATTGTTGTTCTTCCTTCTCACAGGCCATGAAAAGCGACAGAACAGCGATGAATAGTAACAGTTTTTTCATTCCGATGCTCCTTATTTGGATGGTTTTAATGATGATAGGACGAGGGGAATCTGTTGTCAACCTTTTTTTGCGGTTTTTACAGCCCTGGATAAGGCATTTTCAGGCTTCTGGACGGATTATTCCGTCACTGAGAGTTTTTCCTCGGCTTCAAGGCGGTCAAACTCGCTTTCCAGCTCTTCAAATGCTGATACAAAGGTGGAAACATCGCTCTGGGTATTGAAGAGCGAATTGTCGTCCATACCGGTTTCCAGCTCCTTTTTTTTGGCTGTTTCATCCACAGGCGAGATATCCTTTATGGCGAGTTTGGCCTGCCTGGCGGTAAGCCCCTCGAAAAACTGGTCGCAAATCTTTAATGCACTGGCAAGTTCCCGCACAACTTCCTTGCCTTCACGGGTTTTTGACAGGGGATCTGTTGTCTGTGTGGTTTTCAGGGCTTCACCCCTGGATATTGCGTCCTTGAGATCCTTCATGCGGTCAATGCAGCCCTGGTAATCAAGTTTCTGCCAATCATGCTCCACGGGTTCAAGCGTGTTTTTGTAGCGGATGACTCCGATCTTCCAGAGTTCCGCGCGGTATTTTCCCTCGTATTTGAGAAGCATTTCCTCTGCATTGTCCAGGAGGACGAGCATTGACTTCATTTTCTCGCTCTTTTTCCCTTCCTTTATATTTGTCCGCACAGTGGAAAGTTTTTCAATCCTGTTCTTTATTTCATCAATGCGCTTGTGGATGTTCGCTTCATCGCCTGAAAGGTATTTTTTCGAGACGATCTTGTCCTTTCTCTGGAGCTTGTCAATCTTTCTGCCGGCAATAATGGCTGCGATCATGACACCAAGAAAGCTTGAGAAAAACCAAAGGAGGTTTATCCTGTATTCCGGAGAGAGGAGGGTGATGATGTAGACGAAGAGATAGACCAGTAAGGCCAAAAACGGGAGCATTACTCCCCAGGCAGCCGATGGAGGTTTTGCAGGATTGCGGTGCCCGCAGTCAGGGCAGACTCTTTCCGAATCAAGCAGAAAGAATCCGCAGTATTGGCATTTTACATATTTCATGGTTTTTCCCCCAGCGAAACTCTACATCTAAAGAGCCGAAAATACAACCCTTCCATCTGTCACTGTAAGGAGCACGCGTGCATCGGAAATCCGTTCCATAGAGAGCGGAATGGGT
>RPPD01000451.1 GCA_003818675.1 Spirochaetaceae bacterium | reverse complement strand
GCAATGGCTTCCCCTTCACGGTCAGGATCGGAAGCGAGCAGCACTTTATCTATTTTCTTTGACTTTTGCACCAGAGTCTTCAATATTTTTGCCTTGCCCCTGACCGTGATATATTCTGGTTCAAAATCGTGTTCAACATCAACCGCAAGTCTTGATTTGGGCAGGTCAATCAGGTGTCCCATCGAGGCCTCCACTGTATAGCCCGCACCTATGTATTTCTCTATTGTCTTTGCCTTGGCTGGCGACTCCACTATCAGGAGTATGTGAGCCTTGTCTTTTCCATTATTTCCCATTCATGTTCTCCAATACATTTCTCCGTGTCTTCGGATGATTTTCTGCTCCAGTTCCATTTCAATATATTTTGCCATGCCTTCAGGCGTTTCATCTGTATTTTCTATTTTCATTCCAGCCTCTTTGCCGTAATCTTCATCTTCCCATAATCCATTACAGAGTGATGTGGACAGGTCACAAGCATTTCTGATGACCTTTGCCCCATCAGCGCAAAGTTTAATAGTTCCTTCAAAGCCTTCTGAAAGTCCAACTTCATGCACAAAAAGATCACGTCCCTGATCTAACGCATAGTCTGCTGTAAACAGAGCGCCTGATTTTTTTGGCGCCTGCACTATGACAGTTGTACCAGCCAGACCGCTTATTATCCTGTTTCGTGCAGGAAAATTATATCTGGCAGGCGGGGTTCCAGTTGGGTATTCACTGACAATCGCTCCGCCTTTATCAAGAATTGCAGTCGCAAGGTTCCTGTTTGAAGCGGGGTAAATATAATCCACGCCCGTGCCCAAAACAGCAACCGCCCTTCCTCCTGTACTTACGCATCCCAGGTGCGCCTGGCTGTCAATACCGCGTGCAAGCCCTGAAACAACGGTTATCCCTCTGTTACCGAGTTCCATGCCCAGCTCGAAGGAAGCCCGAATACCATTTCTGTCTGGCCGCCGCGTACCCACGACTGCTATAGCATCAAAATCACACGAATCAAGATTACCCCGATAATAGAGAACCAGCGGAGGGTCATAGATTGAGGCCAGAAACCGCGGATAATCCGCATTATTGTAGAAAGTGCACAGAATATTCCGATTCGTCAAGTATTTTTCTTCCCGTAATGCCTCTGTCAAATAGCTGTCAGCCTCAAAAAATGCTGTTTTCAGCCTTCTACCAAGCATTTCTTCAAGGGTTTTTTTGGATATCCGCAGAAAATCTCCCTCTCCTGAAAGCATATCAGCGAGTAATAGGCGCTCCCGCGGCCTTAAAAAGCTTATCCGGTTTATGGCGAGGAGAAGAGTACGGTTTGTTTCCTTTCCGGTTACAAGCTTCATTTCTCTTTTATACGCTTTAAGTGCTCCAGATACTTTCAAATTAACCCCTTGGATGATATTTTCTGTGAAAATCATGCAGATCATCCTTTCCGATGTGTGTGTAGATCTGCGTGGTCCCGATATCCGAATGTCCCAAAAGTTCCTGCACAGATCTGAGGTCTGCCCCTCCCTTTAGAAGATGCGTTGCGAACGAATGCCTGAGTGTGTGGATCTTGCCGTCAATGCCTGCCTGGAGAGCTATCTCCTTGAAACGTTTCCACATACCCTTTCGTGAAAGCCTTTTCCCGAATCTGTTCAAAAACACGAATGAATTGTGTTTGCCGTTTCTGACAAGGTCAGGGCGTGATCCCTCAATATAACGGCTTAACCAATGAACCGCGTGTTCACCAATTGGAACGATTCTTTCCTTGCCGCCCTTGCCAATAACCTTGATGACTCCCTCTTTTAGAAAGAGCTGGTCCAGGGTCATGTCAACGGCCTCGGAAACCCGCAGCCCGCACGAGTAGATCAGTTCAAAAAGAGCCCTGTCCCTCATGCCGCACGGATTTTCGTCGTGGATAGACCCCAAAAGCGAGTCGATCTCCTCGCGGCTGAACACCTTGGGCAGTTTCCTTTCTATCCGGGGCGTTTCCACGAGTTCTGCGGGATTTTTTCCGCAGATACCCTCGAGCATGCAGAAGCGGTAAAAACTGCGGAGACTGCTCAATATTTTTGAAATGGTCCTCTGGTCAATCCCCGCCACTTGTCGTCCCACGCAGTATTCTATTATTTCCTGAGTACCCGCTTCAGCAAATTCCTTGGATTCCCGTTCCAGGTATTCAAAGAAGACCCTGCACTCGCTCACATAGGTACTGATAGAGTGCTGTGCGAGTCTTAATCCGCTCTGCAAATAATCTTCATACCGCGTGATGATGTCTGTCCGGGTCTCTACACTCTTCATGCGTCCTGCCCCATCGCCTTTTTGTTGCGGAGAATAGTCGGAACCCATAGGTCGGCTTCCTTGGAGTTCCTGCCCAGGAGGTATTCGCCCGAGTTTTTGTTCTTCAGACCTTCGCCCATGTTCATCCACTCGTTATATGAAATCACGTCAGATTCACTGTCCGCTGTGCGTTCCTCGCCTGCCTGGTTTCTTTTTCTTGAATTAAAACCGGTGGCAATGACAGTGACCTTGACTTCGTCTTCCATTTCCGGGTCTATTGTGTTTCCCGAAATGACGAGCGCGTCCTCATCAGCATTTGCAGTGATTATTTTCACTATTTCTTCATACTCTGAAAGCGAAAGGTCCTCGCCGCCCGTGACATTCACAAGTATTCCACGAGCACCGTCTATATGTGCATCTTCCAGCAGGGGGTTGTTAATGGCCTGGCTC
>RPPD01000450.1 GCA_003818675.1 Spirochaetaceae bacterium | reverse complement strand
GGAGTTTTTAGAAAAACCACGGGCTATTTACAAACGCGTGATTTTGTGATAGTAATAGTGTGCACGGGAATTCTACCGCGCCCAAGGAGTAAACAAGGTGATATTGCCCTTAAGAGAACTCATCCGTGAAACAGGGAACATGTATATAATGACCTGTGCCGCCATAAAACGTGTGCTGCAGCTTTCGGTGGCAGGAGACGAGGAAGTCTACAAGCACCACGGCAAGATTGTCTCCGTGGCAATAAAGCAGATTCTTGAAAAGAGAATTGAATACAAGCTGGAAGAATAAACCCTTTGTCGCCAGGGGCGACCGATCCCCTGTCTGCATCCTTCTCGGTCCCACTGGCGTTGGTAAAACCCAGGTGCTTGAAGAATCCTTTTATCCTGGTTTTGAGGTAATAAGCGCGGATTCCGGGCAGGTTTACCGTGGCTGTGATACAGGCACTGCAAAACCATCAAGCAAACTCTGTGAAAAAATCCCGCATCATCTAATAGACATCATTGATCCTGATTGCCAGTTTTCTGTTGGCGATTTCGTATCACGGGCGGATTCCTGTGTAAAAGAAATATTGGGCAGGGGAAATATACCAGTTGTCTCTGGCGGCACGGCTTTTTACATCAAGAATTTTATTTTGGGCCTTTCAGAAGCGCCTCCCGGTGACGCTAAAATACGCGAAGAACTGGAGAATGAATGCAAATCAAAGGGTCTATCGGCCATGTTTGAAATGCTTGAGTCCATGGACCCTGAAAGCGCGGCTAAAATAAATCAACAGGATAAGTACAGAATACTGCGGGCCCTTGAAATAAACAGGGTTTCAGGGAAACAGAGGAACATCTTCGCGATAGGACAAAAACCAAGGGAGGAATACAGTTTCCTGCTTATAGGGCTTGCGCGGGAACGCAAAGAGCTTCTTGAGAGGATAAACAGGCGTGTGGATGACATGTTTTCCCTTGGCCTGCCTGACGAGGTCAGGAAACTGGTCGACATGGGCTACAAGGAGCAGGATCCTGGTCTTCGTGGCATAGGATATGCCGAGTTTTTTCCCATGTTTAAAGGTGAATACACGCTTGAGGAAATCAGGGAAATGATAAAACTCCATACCAGGCAGTATGCCAAGAGGCAGATGACTTTTTTCAGAAAGCTTCCGGATGTTTTATGGTTTCACCCGGACAGCAGGAAGGAAATCGAGGGGACGGTTACCCGGTTTCTGGGCAAATGTTCTTAATGACCTGTATTGACCCTTGACTATCATGTCTTTTTATGGGAATAATACCGTCTAAACCAAAGATTCAAGGATCTCACTTAAGAAAGGGGTGACCAAGCGTGCCGTGCGGTAGAAAAAGAAAACGCCATAAGATTGCAACGCACAAGCGGAAAAAGAAGCTTCGCAAGAACCGTCACAAGAAGAAATTGCGTTAATTTTTAGCTGGTTCCTGCTGATAATATAGGTAGGAGCTTTTTATGAAAAGACTAATTGTTCTGGGAATATCTTCAATAATTCTATTTACATCAGGCTTTGCAGATAGTCTGTGGGAAGAGAATTTTAACGGATACATTGCGGGTGGTAAGACAATCGAGGCCGGAGACATAGTCACAATCGTGATAGACTCCGGCTTTTCATTTCAGTTTGCCTCAACAAGCAAGGACTCAAAATCAATCACATTTGAATTCTCGGGTGGTGAGTACGGCAATCTCCTGTCATTCCTGCCAGCTGTGCAGACGGGTCGCAACGAGTCTGTCCAGGGCAAGGATTCTTATGCCATGTCAGCAGAGCTTTCAGCACGCGTGACTTCAATTGACCAGTTTGGCAAGCTTGTTCTTGCAGGCACCAAGGTCGTCCAGTTCGAAGGCAAGCAGGAGTCTGTTGTTTTTTCCGGAAGGGTTGATCCCCGTGCAGTGGATGCAAAAGGCAGGGTGGATTTCTCCCGTGTTGAAGGCGTACGCCTGTCATTCACCAGTTTCCTTACACCGCTTGCGGATACAATAACGGACAAGGATATCCAGGAAGTTGTAAAGCAGCTTGAGGGAGCCGAAAGCACGTTGGACACAGGCACAGGTGCCACTGGTGCACAGCTCCGCACAACGGAATTGAGCCCTGAAAAGAAGCGTGAACTGGTTCTGCTCTATCTAAACAGGCTGGTTGATATCCTGTTCAAATAAGTTAATGGCCTTCTCTGACAATTGTGAAAGCATGATACTCTGGAAATCAGGCAGGCTTTTTACCATGGCGCAGAAAATATCCCTGCAGGCGCAGGCATCAGGCAGTGCCCTGTGAAAAACCGGAACAGTTATACCAAGCGCACTGCAAATCCTGTCGAGCCTGTAGCCCGGCAGTTTACCAAGCAGGCGCTTGGCCATAATACGGGTGTCCAGTATCAGATTTGAAGGCTGTTCCAGGCCAAATGCGCGAAATTTTTCAGAAAGAAATCCCGCGTCAAATGGAGCATGATGAGCCACAAGCACGCTGTTTGCGGCAAAGCTCATAAAATCTGAAAAGGCGTCACGAAGTTTCATCTGGCCGGTTACCATTGCATCAGAGATACCTGTAATTTTTGTGATGTGATCAGGTATCGGGATCCCTGGATCAACCAGTGTGGAATATTCTTCCTCTGTCCCGGAAAGGTTAAACCTGACAGCGCCTATTTCGGTGATTGTATCCACGGCAGGATCAAGACCGGTTGTCTCAAAATCAAATGCGACAAAAACAAGCCCT
>RPPD01000449.1 GCA_003818675.1 Spirochaetaceae bacterium | reverse complement strand
TTGATGGTCGAATTCCCGATCGATTTTCTTCTGTTGAAAAAGCAGGCGCGTTCCCTTCCGCTGGTTTTCGCCATTCTCGCGGGAAACGCAGCCACTACATTGCTCAATGCATTTCTGGAACAGACCCTTGCGCCAGGGAAATGGTACTGATACCGCTACGTGGCAATCGCGCACGCGCGCACACACAGATTAACACTGATTGAATTCGGACGGGAAACCAGACAGGATATACAGGCTGCTTCAAAGGATTTTTAAAATTCCATCCTGAAGATCTTGTCAATCCTGTCTGATCCCTTTCCGGATCCATCAATGTGAATCTACGGTCATCCTCTGTTCCATTTTCCTTTCTTCCTGTTTTTCCTTGTTTCCTTATAGTTACTCTCCATGCCTACTTATAAATTTGCACTGGTGAAAAGGAAAAGAATTTTGACATGATTTACAGGATTAAAAATAAGGTGGGAAAACCAATTCGCCGCCATTCGTGGTCTCTCAAAAAATCCCTTTTCTCTAAATGACAATTTTTAGTTCTCCGTGGTTTCCCGAAAAGCATCCTTTTTTTTCGAACACCAAGAAATATCCCGTGCAGAATCACAAATATCCTTTTCAAACAGCGATTTGTGGTTCGCGTGGAGAATCAGTAATTTCCTTATTTTTAATAATTGAAATTACTGATTCTCCGTACTTCGATTGAAAAAATGTCTTTATTTTTTCAATCGAAGTACTTGTATAAATATACATAACCAGTGTATATTTATACCCAATGCCGCAGAAAGAAAAAGCAGCCAGGTATCAGGCAATAAAGCAGATCATAGGCCGGGGAAACATCACGGCCCAGGAGGAGCTCCAAAAGCTTCTCGTGGCAAAGGGTTTCCAGGTGACGCAGGCAACACTGTCCCGGGACTTGAAGGCCCTTCGCGTTGGCAAGGCTCCGGGGCCTGAGGGCGGGAATGTGTACACTGTCCCGGATCCTGAGAGTCTCAAGCGTTTCACCGATGAACTGAAGTCTGACATCCTGCGCGGCTTTCTGTCCATTGATTTTTCATCAAACCTTGGTGTGGTCAAAACCCACCCGGGACATGCGACTTCAGTGGCCTTCGCTCTTGACAATCTCGGCTTTGACGAAATTCTGGGTACTGTTGCAGGCGACGATACAATTATCATCGTTATGCAGGACAGTGCAGCCAGAACACGGATTTTAAAGGCGCTCGTTCTGAAAATTCCGGAATTGAAAGAAAAGATAATGTAAACGTGCGACACAGCCAAACGGCCTGAATACAACCGCCCGTTATTGAAAGGAAAATTGAAGCACCATGGACAAACCTGTCATTACCATAAAAATAGGCGGGAAAATGGCGACAAATCAAGAGCTGCTCTCTGACTTCATCACCGATGTCGGCAGGCTTTCCAAAACCGCGCACTTTGTAATCATCCACGGAGGCGGCAAGGAGGTCAGCGCGTTTTCGGAAAAGCTACTGGGTGCTCCGCCGGTTTTCAAGGACGGAATCCGCATGACTACTCCAGAGGAAATGGAAATTGTGGAAATGGTGCTCGCAGGTAAAATAAATAAAGGCCTCGTCAGGCTTTTCCAGGCACACGGAATCAAAGCATGCGGAATCTCCGGCGCGGATGGCGGGGTATTTACAGGGAAAAGCATTGGTGAACCTGAATCACAGCGCACAGGAGAGATCACGGATGTAAAAACCGGACTAATTGACACGCTTCTTGAAAAGGGCTACACCCCCTTAGTCTCATCCACAACCATGGACAATACCGGAGCGGCTCTCAACATTAACGCCGATCAGGCGGCACTGGCTTTGGCCGCAGCACTTTCCTCACGCGCTCTCATCTTCCTTTCAGACATTCCAGGCGTTATGAAAAACAATGAAGTCATCCCTGTTCTCACGGTAGAATCCGCCCAACAGGAAATAAAAAACGGCACAGTATCAGGCGGCATGATTCCGAAGGTTACATCGTCAATTCATGCTCTTGATGCAGGAGTAAAAAAAATAATAATCGGGGAGTATGATCGGGAAGGTTCACTTGTTGACCTTCTCGACGGCAGAGAGGGAACCGCCATTACACATTAATTCAAGGAGAAAATTATGGCAGACAATAAAGGAATTGAAGGCAACCTTCCCTACGGCAAACATTTTGCACCCGAGCTTCTCGTTATAGACCATGGCGAGGGAGTATGGCTCTGGGACAAGGCTGGAAACAAATACCTGGACTTTGGTGCAGGAATCGCGGTCAACTCACTAGGCTATGGCCGGGATGATTTTGCAGAGGCTGTCGCCAGGCAGGTAAAAAAACTCGTGCATATCTCCAATGTATTCGCCACGCAGCCGGCAATTGAACTCGGGCGGCTTTTGGTCGCAAGCGGACCGTTTGAAGTCGTGCACTTCGGCAACTCGGGGACAGAGGCCAACGAGACCGCTCTCAAGTTCGCCAGGGCGTGGAGCCTGCGCACAAAGGGAGAAGGACATCACAAATTCTTGAGCTTTTCCGGCGCGTTTCACGGCAGGACCTATGGCGCGCTTTCAGTAACACCCACTCAAAAATATCGCGAGCCGTTTGAGCCGCTTGTACCCGGGACATTCGTTTCAGAATACAACAATATCGCGGACCTTGAAAAAACGCTTGACGACACATTCGCCGCGGTCATCGTGGAAGTGATCCAGGGCGAGGGCGGACTTGCGGCCATCACACCGGCGTTT
>RPPD01000448.1 GCA_003818675.1 Spirochaetaceae bacterium | reverse complement strand
TTCATTGTGTTTGTTGGGAACCGGTTTTTCCAGCGTCGCTTCTGTTGCCTGCGTGATAAGCATGCCTTTGTCATCGCTCCAGTATTCCCTGTAGTTTTCCGGGGTGATCAGTTCAATGTGCGTCAATAATCTGTTTACAGGAAGGGGCTGCTTTGTAACCAGGAAATTGTACAGATATAACACCGGGTTGTATCCCTGAACAAAGGGATTCTGTGAGAGCGTGGCCTTGATTACGCCCTTCTTGACCATGGACATCGTTTCGTCAGTCAGGTCATGGCAGACAATGGCAATTGACCTTTCGCGGCCATTTTCCATGACGGCCTTCGCAACGCTTGATGGCACTGTTCCGTCAGCAACATAAATTCCCTTAAGGCCCGGAAAAACATTCAGGCATTTCACCGCTTCCTGGTAGGCGATCTCATGGTTTTCATGCTCCTCGATAATCGAAACAACCCTGGAACCGGGGGATAATTCATGCAAAACCTTCTCAAATGCCTTTCTCCTGGTGTTGGAGGAGACTACGTCTTTGAAATTGACAAAAACTGCAACTTCGCCGCCCGAATCACCCAGAATTCCGGCCATCGTCCTCCCGCACTGCTCGCCTTCGCGGTAGCTGTCCGCGCCCACATAGCATAGTCTCTTGCACGGGACCGCCGTGATTGACCTGAAGTTGTCTGCGGCGTCCCTGGTGTGCTGAAGTATCTGCTTGTACAGATCGGAAATTGCGGAGAGGGCTCCTGCTGTTTCCACAGCCATGGCGAGTTGTTTGGATTCCGGCTGTATCGTGAGGTTGCCGCGTGAAAAATCGGCAATTGATTGTGAAAGGGAGACCAGGTCCTGAATGACGGAATCAGGCCCGGCTTTTTTTATGGCGTGTGTCCATGCTGTCACCTGTTTCATGTACAAAACAGCGGCCAATATAAAACTTGCAGTTGCCATGAAAATACCGCCTGCTATCAGGAAACAGGCCGCAGTACCCGCAGAAAATGAGCCTGTGGCGAAGAGCAGGATTAATGATGTGATGCTTGCGCATATGCCTGTGAAAAAAACTGCGAGAATAAGGTCAAACTTTTTAAGCATCGGACCCGCCATCCAGACTCCTTCCTGCCGTATGTTCCGAATTATAATGTCTGGCAGCAAACATTGAAAGTTTTTTTTGGACATGGTGTGAAATATTCTGTTATAATGGATGTGGGGATAGAAGGAAGCAGGGAGGTTTTGGGATGAAAATAAAAAAAACTGCCTTTGGGAAAGCAGGGGACAAACCTGTTTTTTTATATACGATCCAGAACAGCGCGGGCTTCACCCTGGATCTGATGACCTATGGGGGTACCATTGTCCGGTTCGTGATGCCGGACAAAAAGGGAAATCCAGGAGACGTGGTCCTTGGATTTTCTGACCTGGACCAGTACATGAAAAAAAGCCCCTACTTCGGCTGTATAATCGGGCGGTACGGTAACAGGATCGCAGAAGCCCGTTTTTCATTAGACGGTCGGGAATATCAGCTTGCCAAAAACGATGGTCCCAACAGCCTTCACGGAGGTAACCTGGGCTTTGACAAACGTGTCTGGGATGCCAAAGAAGTTAAACGTCAGGGAGCTGCGGGTGTCGGTCTTTCTTACAGAAGCCTGGATGGCGAAGAGGGGTTCCCGGGGAATCTGGATGTGAAAGTGACTTACTGGCTCACAGAAGGGAACGAGCTTGAGATTGAATACCGGGCGCAGACCGACAAGCCGACAACAGTGAACCTGACTAATCATGCCTACTGGAACCTCGGCGGAGAGGGAAGCGGGGACATCCTTTCCCATGAAATGACCATATACTCAAATTATTTCACGCCGGTGGACAAGACACTCATCCCGACAGGCGAGCTTGCGCCTGTGGCCGGTACGCCGTTTGATTTTACACAATCAAGACCTGTTGGAAGCAGGATAGATCAAAACCATCCGCAGCTGTCGGCCGGAGGCGGGTATGACCACAATTTTGTAGTGCGGAAGAATGCCACAGATCAGCCCGTCGCAGCCGCTGTCTGCCATTGCATGGAATCAGGCCGTATAATGGAAGTATTGACAACTGAACCAGGCGTGCAGTTCTACAGCGGGAATTTTCTGAATGGAAGCCTTGTGGGAAAGAGCGGAAAAACGTACGAAAAGCGGAGCGGTTTCTGTCTTGAAACCCAGCATTATCCGGATTCGCCCAACAAACCGCAATTTCCCGGAACGACTTTGCGTCCCGGGGAACGGTATTATTCAAAGACAGTGCACAGATTTTCAGTGATGTAGGAGAAGATAAATTACCACAGATAAGCACAGATGGACACAGATGATCCGGAAAAGAATCAGACAGGATTAACAGGATTGACATGATAAGGGAGAATCAAGATCCAGGATCCTTAATCTTTTGTATTGCTAAAAAAAAAGAGGCTGTCCTAAAAACAGCCTCTTGAATTTTAATAGGTATCAACCCTGGAGTATCATTTCTTTCAATTTTCCATAAATAGAAATCCTGATACTCCTCGCATCCCGAATATACTTCAAATAATTTATTTCTTTTTGTTTCGGGATGCGAAGGGCCACCAGAACTTTTTTTCACCATCCTGGGGATTTCCGTTTTTGCCGGAATCCGCGCGCTTGGCCCCGCGAATCTTCGGGATTATTCCACCATGCTTCTGCGGGGCGGGCTTCTGTGATTCGTCGCTGTCGCCCGCGTGCTGCTCT
>RPPD01000447.1 GCA_003818675.1 Spirochaetaceae bacterium | reverse complement strand
GGCTTGGAACAAAAGCCAACCCTGCCAGAGTCACGGTCCAGACCAAAATTCGTGCCAAGGAACTGGAAGCCATTTTCAAGGCCAAGGAATGGGTGCATGAGATTACCGTGGACAAGAGCAAGGAAGAAAATATTTCCGACCTTAAGCTGCTTCAGCACCCGGTCAAGACCGTGGTCAACAAGAAGGGCAAGGTCGGACGGAACGAGAAATGTCCCTGCGGAAGCGGGAAAAAATACAAACACTGCTGCGGTATGTAATAGTACCGCCTGGCGCAACAGGCACCGCACAGTAATACGGAAAGAAAATAATGATTGAAATCAAGGACGTAAGACTCTCATTTGGATCACAGATCCTGTTTAAGGAAGTGAACATCATGTTCACGCCTGGCAACTGCTATGGACTCATCGGCGCAAACGGTGCGGGGAAATCGAGTTTCCTGAAAATGCTGGCCGGTGAAATTGAGTGCGACAAGGGCGAGATCATCATAGGGCGAGGCAAACGCCTGGCCATGCTGCACCAGTACCGCCAGGACTTCGACAGCATGACCGTCCTTGACACGGTGTTCACCGGCCATGAAAAGCTCTTCAAAATAATGAAGGACCGTGATGCGCTTTATGCCAAGGAGAATTTCTCCGAGGAGGATGGCATGGCCGTTTCGCACCTCGAGGCCGAGTTCGCCGAGCTGAACGGCTGGGCGGCCGAGTCTGAAGCGGCGATCCTGCTATCGGGTCTTGGTGTTCACGAGTCAATGCACAAGCGCACCATGGCGGAGCTTGATGAAAACATAAAGATCCGTGTGCTTTTGGCGCAGGCTCTCTTCGGAAATCCTGACATCCTGCTTCTTGATGAACCCACCAATGGCCTGGACCTCGCATCCATCTCGTGGCTCGAGGATTTTCTCTACAAGTTCGAGAACACAGTCATAGTGGTTTCGCACGACAGGCATTTTTTAAACCAGGTCTGCACGCACATCGGGGACATCGACTTCCAGAAGATAATGGTCTACACGGGCAACTATGCATTCTGGTGGCAGGCAAGCCAGCTCGCGCAGAAACAGCAGCGCGACCAGAAAAAGCGCAATGACGAGAAGATCTTTGAGCTCCGCGAGTTCATCATGCGCTTCTCTTCCAATGCGGCAAAGTCAAAGCAGGCCACGTCAAGGAAAAAGCTCATTGAAAAACTGACACTTGGCGACATACCAGCCACCTCGCGCCGCGTGCCCTACATTGATTTCAAACCCGCCCGCGAATGCGGACGTTCGATTCTCGAAATTGACAGGATTTGCAAAAAAATCGGGGACGTCGAGGTCCTCAATAATTTTTCCCTGAACGTACACCCGGGCGAAAAGATTGCCTTCGTAGGTCCGCAGAATCTCTGCAAGACAACACTCTTCAGGATCATCATGAAGGACCAGGAGGCTGACTCAGGGAGTTTCAAATGGGGCGTGACCATAACTCCATCCTGGTTTCCCAGGGACAACACCGAGCTCTTTGATTCAGACATGGCCATAGTGGACTGGCTCAAACAGTGGATGACAAACGCTGAAGAATCCAATGTCCGGAGTTTCCTGGGCCGCATGCTCTTCTCGGGCGACGAACAGCTTAAAAAGGTGAGTGTGCTCTCCGGAGGAGAGCGCGTCCGCTGTGTGTTTGCAAAAATGATGCAGGCCGAGGGCAATGTGCTTGTCATGGACGAGCCCACCAATCACCTTGACCTGGAATCCATCACGGCATTAAACGAAGCGCTGGACCGATTCCCCGGAATCATCCTTTTCAATACACATGATCATGAATTTGTCTCAAGCCTTGCAAACAGGGTAATAGAGTTTTTCCCGCCCGGGAGTTCCCAGACTCACATAGACCGGCAGACAGGATTTGAGGAATACCTCGCCAATGCCGAGATCAATGCCCTGCGTGACAGCATGTACCACGCACATCACGCTCTGGAGTTATAAAAATGGAAGACAGCATGAAAGTAATTGGCCAGGGCCTGGATAATTTCCAGTCAGCCTTAAAACAGGGCGGCAGCTCCCTGGAGGAATTTATCCGTGAAAACTATGCCTCCAAATGGCTCTCTGATGAACTGGTCGCGGCCATGCAGATACGCACAACCTTTGTACAGGCTGCCCTGGGATTCCTCGCTGATGAGGGTCTTTTAAACATAGAAAAGGTGATGCTTTCCATCCTGACAGATCCCCTCGCCCATGACATCGAGCATACACCGACCATCAATTACAAGGGACACAGGTATGTCACAACGCATTCCATGATATATGCAAAATTTCTCGCCTGCTCCAACCCCAACATCAAGGGCATCTACGTGGATTCACCCAACATAAGGCTTGAGCTTGAAAGCCCCAGCAATATCCAGCGCGGGAAATACCTCGCTGATTTTTCGCAGATAGATGTGGAGCTGCGGCGCAATCGCAGTATAACTCTTGATGATTACCTTAATGACAGTGCCAGGGTAAAAAAGATACTTGATGAGGACTTTGAAAAGATAAAGAACTTCTTCGAGCGCATGATTCAAACCGCAGTGGCCGCTGTTGCCAGCAAAAGTAAAACCGAGCTTGACTTCCTGGAGGTTGCACTAGAAGTGCCCGAGATCCCCTTCCCTTCTTTCCGCAAGGACCAGGTTATGGCAAAATACGGGGCCAGGGATTTCGAGGAAAAGTGCGGTGAAAATGAAAAATCGCAGTTCTACTGGATCACCGGGCTCTT
>RPPD01000446.1 GCA_003818675.1 Spirochaetaceae bacterium | reverse complement strand
GCGTGATGGAGGGATTTTCCCCCTTGCGCGCTATCTTGTCAATATCATCTATATATACTATGCCCTTCTCTGCCGCGGCGATGTTGTTGCCCGCGTTCTGGATGAGCTTGAGCAGGATGTTTTCAACATCCTCTCCAACGTAGCCTGCTTCCGTAAGCGTGGTGGCATCAGCAATGGCGAAGGGGACCTTCAGTTTTTTTGCAAGCGTGCGCGCGAGCAAAGTCTTGCCTGTTCCAGTGGGGCCTATTAAAAGAACATTGGCCTTTTCCAGGTCCACGTTCTTGTCCACGAGGCTTGCCTTGGCAATTCTTTTGTAATGGTTATAGACAGCAACAGAGAGAACCCGCTTGGGTCCTTCCTGGCCTATGACGTACTGGTCAAGGTAGCCTTTGATCTCCGGCGGCTTGGGGATGTCCTCTGAGAATTCTGATGAGAGGATTTCCTCTTCTTCATCCAGAATTTTCTTGCAGACATGCACGCAGTCGTCACATATATAGACGCCAGGACCCGCGATCAGACGCCTTGCCATGTCAGCGGATTTGCCGCAGAAGGAGCAGATCTTGAGTCCCGAAGGCCGCTTGGTGAACCTAGCCATTGTTCCCCCGTATGAATACCTTGTCTATGATCCCGTAAGTGCCGGCCTCTTCCGCGGACATGTAATAGTCACGCTCGAGGTCCATAGCTATAGTATCGACGGTTTTCTTTGTGTGTTTCGCAAAATATTCTATTATGAGCTTCTTCAACCGGATTATTTCCCGGGCCTGGATACCGATGTCCCTGGCCTGTCCGTAGACTCCGCCCCAGGGCTGGTGAATGAGAATTCTGGAAGAGGGCAGCGCGAAACGCTTTCCCTCAGTACCCGAGGCCAAAATAAGCGCGGCCATGGAGGCTGCCTGTCCCAGGCAGATAGTCTGCACTGGCGCCTTTATGTACTGGATAGTGTCATAAATGGCGAGGCCCGCAGTCACTGAACCGCCCGGTGAGTTTATGTAAAGGTGAATGTCTTTCTCTGTGTCCTGCGAGTCAAGAAAAAGCAGCTGCGCGATGACAAGATCCGCAATCACGTCAACGATTTCCTGGTCCAGGAAAATGATACGGTCCTTTAAAAGCCTGGAATATATATCCCAGCGAGTTTCAGTGTTTCCAGTGCGTTCAACCACAATTGGAGGATTCAGGTAGATGCTGTCTTTCATTTATTCCCTCCCGAATAACTTAATAGTTTCCGGCTATCAAGTCCAGCAGTTTAAGCTTCTTTCCAGCCTTTAGGTCCGCATTTTCTATCAAAAAATCAAAGGTCTTTTCCCGTGTGATGCTCCGTTTAAGGTAAGCCAGCATATTTGCCTTCTCATATTGCTCTTTTGCCTTGTCAAATTCAAGGCCCCGTTCCAGGGCAAACTTGCGGATTTCCTGTTCCACATCCGCGTCAACAGCTTCAAGTTTTTCTTTTTCCTCTATTTCATTCAATACGAGCTCGGAACGGATTTTCTTTTCAACATTGGGTTTCCATTCCGCGAGCAGGCTTTCCTTCGTCTTCTTTTCCTGCTCAAGCGCCTGCAGCACAATGTCCTCGCGGTTGTTGAGTCTGGCGCAAAAATCTTTCCAGCTCTGCTCCAGTTCAAGTGTCACCATGGTCTCAGGCACCGGTATTGTTGACTTTTCCGCGATTTCAGTGATGATCCTGGTGGCAAGTATTTCCTTTATCTTGTCCTCGGCCACCTTGACAAGCCTTTCCTTGATATCCTTTTTCAGATCATCAAGGGTCTTGAACTTGTCACTCACATCCTGCGCGAGTTCATCATCAAGCGCTGGAAGTATCTTTTCCTTTATTATAACTGCCTTGACCCTCACAGAAACCTCTCGTCCTGCGAGTTCAGGGTATTCAAAATCAGCAGGAAATGCTTTTTTGAGGATTTTTTCCTCGCCCTGTTTCATGTCCAGAATGTCATCATCAAACTTGTACAGGGAAAGCCCGGAGCCAACCTCAAAGACAAAACCCTCGCGTGCGCTTCCTGTCACAGGATTACCGGCATTGTCAAGCTCGACATAGTCAACTGTGACAATGTTTTTCTTTTCAACCTTGCCGTCAGCTTTTTCCTTGACAATGGAATTGCGTTCCTGTATGGCCAGAAGTTCCTTGGCAATATCCTCATCCCCGATTGTGTATCCGGGTTTTTCTGCATGCACACCTGTGTATGGTGCAAGTTCTATTTTGGGATATGTGTCATAGAAGACCTCAAAGGTGAAATCCTGTCCCGGCACAGCCACGACCTTGCTGTCTGTAAGCTCGGGCATGGAATACGCCAGGGGTTTTTCCTCTATTGATTCAAATGCCTCGTCAAGGCTCTTCTTGATGACCGTATATGTTGTCTCGCCCTTTAATTCCTCGCTGAACTTGCGCACGAGCACATCCTTGGGCACCTTGCCCTTGCGGAAGCCCTTCATGTGCACCTTTTCGCAATATTCCCTGATGACCTCATCATATTCGCGCTGAATTTCATTTCCCGGTACTGTCATCTTGAGATATACCCTGGAATTTTCCTTGACGCTTACTTCTTTTTGGCTAATCACGACAGTGACTCTCCTTTGCATGTAGATTGAATAAAAAAAAGGCGATTCCGGCTCCCTGCCGAATCGCCATGGGATTCCTCTGCAATACGAGGTACCGGAAAAAATAAAAAGCGGGAGACGGGGCTTGAACCCGCGACATCCACCTTGGCAAGGTGGAGCTCTACCACT
>RPPD01000445.1 GCA_003818675.1 Spirochaetaceae bacterium | reverse complement strand
GAATGTCTGTGCCAAGTTTTCCATTTTGCATTTTTATCCTCCGGTTTGTTTGGTATCATGAATAAACAAATGACACCTGATGATGTCAATTTCATGACCGTAATGGGAAACATTTGTTCCCTATTATGTTCAAATAAAGGCAGTCCTTGAATAAAAAATTGTATCGGGCTATCCTGTTTCCATGGTCAGGACATTCCAGACAGAAGGCCTCATCCTCGGTACAAACAGAATTGGGGAAATACACAAGGGTATCCAGCTGTTTACCCGCGAGCAGGGCATCCTCCATCTGATTGCGCATGGCGCGTATAAAACAAAGGGCAGGATGCGGGCCTTGTCTGAAACCTTCAGCCATATCACGGCCTTTGTGTATCATGACCCTGTCAGGGACAGCTACAAACTCACGGATGCAGAGGCAATTTCTGTATGGAGTTCATTCAGGAGCAGCATCGCAAAGTTTTATGCCGCAAGCCTCTTCGCCGAAATGGCGGTAAAATCATATGCGGGCGGTGCATCAAATGCAGAGCTCTACGACCTGGTGCTTGAAGCCTATAAAACACTGGAGCAGATTGAATTGCAGCATGTCCGTAAAGTCATTATCAGGTTCTGTCTCTCATTCCTGGAAATTACAGGACACACGATACAGACAGAGGAATGCCGTATCTGCGGTCGTATATTGGGTATTGCCGAGGAGCTTTATTACTCGCGAACAGGCCATGGATTTGTCTGTGCATCCTGCTGCCAGGAAACCCGCCTTGTTTTTTCCCCGCAGGCCAGGAATTATGTGCAAGACACGGCATCTTTGCCATTTGATGAGGCTGTCAGGGTCCAGCTTGACAGGAGCGGGGCCGCAACATTTTCCACACTGCTTCTGATGCTGGTACAGGAGGCATTGGAAAAGGAACTGGTCACACTCGCATCAACCGGAGTAGACTGGTGAGGGTGTTTATCGCTTTGCCTGTGCCTGACGCAATTGCTGCACATCTTGCAGGAATTGGTTTGGCAATGGCAGGCGAGTACGCGGGATTAAATCCTGCAAGGCCGGACGGGATGCATCTCACACTCGCTTTCCTTGGAGAGCAGACAGAGGCCCGTGCAGAAAAACTGGGAAGTCTTTTTGAACAGGATGCATTTGCAAGCGATGTTATTCGTGCATCGGTTTCAGGGATTGGAACATTTCCGCCAACAGGACAGCCTCGTGTCATATGGGCGGGTCTTGCCAGGGGGGAACAGGAAATAATTGACTACCAGAAACGCGTCATGCAATTGCTTGTCACGTCAGGCTTTCCCGAGGCTGATGAGGGCCGAGAATATCATCCTCACCTGACAATAGCGCGCAACAAGTTCGCCACAATTCCGCGCGAGCGTTTAGGGGAATTAAAAATGCCGATGGGGGAATTTGATATTGTCAACTGCGCACTTTTCCAGTCTGTGCTTGGGCCAAAGGGCGCGACATACACACAGCTTGCGAAGAGACATTTCGGCAGGAAAAAATCATCCAATGGCAGTTGAAAAATCACGCTTAACTGCCTGCAGTTGGAATGAGGATTAAAAAGCATGGTCAGATCATTTCCTAAGGGTTTTCTCTGGGGAACAGCAACAGCCTCCCATCAGGTAGAAGGCTCCAACCATAACAACTGGAGCGAGTGGGAAAAAGACAGCTCACACATCGCGGATAAAAAACCGAGCGGGATCGCATGTGACCACTACCATAGGTATGAACAGGACTTAGACCTTTGTGCATCCATGGGAAACAACAGTCACAGGTTTTCTCTGGAATGGAGCAGGCTTGAACCAAAGCCGGGCGAGTGGAATGAAGACGGGTTCCTGCATTACAGAAATGTATTGCAGGCTCTTGCAAAGAGGGGATTAAAACCACTCGTCACCCTGCACCATTTTACAAATCCGGTATGGTTTGAAAAACAGGGCGGATTTTTACAGGCAGATTCACCTCCAATTTTTAACCGCTATGTGGAAAAAGCGGTCAGCAAGCTTGGGGACCTTGCGGATTTCTGGGTCACTATCAATGAACCTGTTGTTTATGCATACCAGGGATATGTCCTGGGCATATGGCCTCCTGGCAGAAAGAATCTGGGCGAGGCGAGACAGGTTTTAAGAAATCTTCTGAAAAGCCATGCGCTGGCATATCGCACACTTCATGATGCAAATTCTGATGCGCAGGTGGGTATTGCCAAACATGTTCGGATATTTGATCCCTTGCGTCCAGGAAACCGGATGGACCGCTGGGCTGCAAAGCTATATCACAAGATATTCAATTCCTCGGTAATGACAGCGCTTGCCACGGGTATTTTCCCGGCACCTGTCGGAGACAACAAAGTGATACCAGGGCTATCAGGATCGCAGGATTTTATCGGCATCAATTATTATACCAGGGGCATCATTCAATTCAAGCTACTAAACCCGGGCGGACTCTTCGCATGCCAGACATGGAAAGAGGGGAGTGCCAGGAACAGCCTTGGCTGGGAAATCTATCCAGACGGGTTGTACAGGACAATAACGGAGATGAAGCAATATAATCTGCCGATTTACATCACAGAAAACGGTACGACTGTTGATGAAGACAGTTTGCGTCTTGGATATGTGCATGACCATCTTGAGGCAATAGTCAGGAGCCTCAACGCGGGAGCCTTAGTGCGCGGATATTTTTACTGGTCTGCCATGGACAATTTTGAATGGGCCGAAGGGTACACAGCGCGCTTTGGACTCGTTGATGTGGATTTTAAAACT
>RPPD01000444.1 GCA_003818675.1 Spirochaetaceae bacterium | reverse complement strand
CTGCTTGACCATGCTTGACATGTCAATTGCCTTCACCTTTTCAAGCAGGGCTTGCGCATGTTTATGAGCACCCTCCGCTTTGCATTCAGGAAACACCGCAATGTATTCATCACCCCTGAAGCGTACACCCGTACCACTGGCATCAAGATAATCTTTCAGCATGTCCGCCAGAAGCCTCAAGGTCTTGTCCCCGGCGTCATGGCCTGATTCATCATTTACGGTTTTAAAATTGTCGGGCTTTATTGCCAGAACCGCGCAAGCAGTGGTCTTTGCCAGCTGTAATTTGAAATCTTCCTCAAGGAATGCCTTGTTGTAAAGCCCTGTGAGTTTGTCAAAAAAGAGCTGCTTTCGCAAATCCTCTATCCACGGTACCTTCTCGGAAACCAGCTTGTTTGCCTCGCGGATGCGCACGGCAATCTGGCCCAGCAGGATCTTTAAAATCTCCGCGAAAATCCTGGGATGGCGGGGAAGCAGTTCTTCAAATTTCAATCCCTGTCTGGGAAAACAGAGAAGCTCTGTGGGAGTTTCCGCCACAGCGTCTACACTCCTGGGGGCTTCCTCAAACAGGTCAAGTTCTCCAAAGAGTTCACCTTCAATGAATTGGGCGATGTCGTGCATTTCTCCGTCATGAGGCGCCAGAATGCGTACCATTCCGCGCTTTATAAGATAAAGCATATCTCCGTTTGTGCCGCTCTTGAATATTACCTCGTCATCGGCAAAGGAGCGGAACTCGGAGTACTCGGCTATTATGTCCAGTTCCTCGTCCTTTAATTCCCTGAATATGCCGGCTTTTTTAAGAAGGCTCCGCTTCTCACCCGAAGTGTTTTTGTGGTTAATCGGTTTCTTCACCCGGAGCCCTGGTTCCGGCCTGGTTCTTTTTCCCGCTTTTCTGATGCTCATGGGGAAATTTTAATCGATTTCATCCGCCAAATCAAGAAACGAGTGAGTTTATTTTTCAAGCCTATTTTGGGAGATTTTGCGCGAATCTGGTCATTCCACCGGCATATTGCGCCAAAAGTTCCTGCAGCTTTTCTGGAGTCACATTATCCGCAGTATCAGGATTAAGGAACTTCTTCAATTCATCTATATTGTCTTCAGTTACATAGTTGGCTATGGGTGTCGGCCCCTCGTAGGAGGACAGCGGTCCCAGGAAAATATAGCCGTCCACAAGGTCCCCAAAGGGAACATTTGTGACACCTGGCGCAACAAATGCCGTAACAGTTATTTTTTCAAACGGACTCCCCGTCAGATCAAATCCGATCTTCTGCTTGCTCTGCGGAAGCTCACGGAGAATTGCGTCAAAATGGCCTTCAAGCGGAAATGAAAAGTTCTCATCATTTCTGATCCAGGGATTGTGGACGAGCACAACCGCGGCCTTATTGCCAAGCTTTTCACAGGCAAGCGATGCGGGAGTGCCATGGTATTCAAGTTTGTACTGCTGGTAAAATTGACGCCTGACATCGTTTACATTCTTTTTAATACAATAATTATAATTGATGAAAATCAGGGCTTTTCGATCCGGATTGATAATTTCCTTTTCAATCACGGAATACATGAAATCTTCCTGTACTGTGTTTGTGTTGTTCAGGGCTTTGTTGACAATCTCAGGATCAGAGCTGTTGGTTAATAGGTTAAGATAATCTATTTTGATATTGAGCGCGATAATCCGGAATGCAGGGGCACCTCGAAGCCTGCCATGGTTTATCTTCCAGGCCTCCTGGAAAAGATCCGCGTATTCCTGGTATGCAAACAAGGCATAACAATTGGAAAGCACCCGATTGACGCGCTTCTGGTCATACTCCTGCGCAGTCAAAATGTCATCTATTTCTTTCTGATCAGCAGCCAAGGCATATTCAATTGCCAGATAATAAATCCCCTTTTCATAAAGGCGGGGAATGAGGTTCTTCACAAAAAGGGCGTTCTGCCTGAAGACGAACATTGGCGGTTGGGGCAAGCTGAAATTAAACTCTCCAAGAAAAACCCCCTTGTGATCCACAAACCTGTCCTTGACATAGTCTTCTGGCAGCTGTGTATGTGTACCAAAATACTCGAAAGCAGTTCTCTTTTCCTGGTCTGAGAGTGCGGGGATGGAGGGTTTGTATTGGCAACTTTTCATTACCATGTCAGGAATAACGAGGCTTCCCACCAATGCCACAATAATGACGATGAAAAAACCCCTGTTTGCTTTCTTTTGTTCTGCCATAGGTTTGCCATTCTATAAGAATATCCTGTCTTGTTCAAGGCAACATTGTCTTTGGTATTGACATCTTTCACCAGGTTTGCCTATCCTTGATTCATATGGGAAAAGCAAATCCACGCAGAAATGTACCACAAAAAAAATCAAAACAGGTCGTCACGAGAACAATGATAGACGCGGCCATCACTGCCCGCCATTCCGCGGCTGTCATGGGTAATGAATTCTTCGGGGTCACCGCCTTGAGCTTTGTCGCGGGATTCGTGGACACGGCGGGCGTGCTCGCCCTTTACGGACTGTTTACTGCCCATGTAACGGGAGACTTGATTGTAGCAGCGGCCGCACTGACAGAAGGCATACACCCTGACGCCATCATCAAGCTCCTGATGTTGCCGGTATTCATGTTGACAGTGGCTTTCACCACACTCCTGCTTCGAAGTCTGCGCCGCCGTGGTGCAGCTTCCATAGCGCCCCTTCTCTTTGTCATGACGCTTTTCATGGCCGCATTCACCGCGGCCGGTTTTTACCTGAAGCCCTGGACTACGAACGCCAATGCCT
>RPPD01000443.1 GCA_003818675.1 Spirochaetaceae bacterium | reverse complement strand
CTCTGTCAGGGCAGGCCTGATTTCCGAAAGTGTCATCGACAGCATGGTTGAACGGATCCTGAGGATTAACTATAATTGCAGTCTTTCGGACACAGGCCGTGTTGCGGGGAAAGTTAATACCCCTGAGATAAGCGACATTGCATTCGATGTGGCATCAGAATCGATTGTATTGCTGAAAAATGAAAATTACCTGCTCCCTTTAAACATAACCAAACTGAAAAGGCTTGCTGTAATCGGCGCAAATGACGTACAAAGGCAGTCGGAAGGTGGCTTTACGGCCGACGTAAAAGCCCGCTATGAAGTAAGTCCTCTCGAAGGGATCAGGAAAAAAGCGGGTGATAAAATTGAAATTGACTTTCAGCAGGGTTACCGTGAAAAATTCTTCTCCGTCGATACAGGTGGCAGATGGCCTCAGTGGTACCCCGATCCCGAGCCTGATAGTATTCTTATTAAAGAGGCAGTTGCTGCTGCGAAAAATGCCGATGCGGTACTGCTTTTCGCCGGAACTAACCGGAATGTGGAGAGTGAGGGAGTGGATCGCAGGACACTCGATCTTCCCTTCGGACAGGATAAGCTGATCAGGGCAGTATGTGCGGTGAACCCGAAAACCATCGTTGTGGTGGTCGCCGGATCGGCCTGTAACCTGAATATCGCTGACAGTTCAGCATCTGCAATTCTGTACTCGTGGTTTAATGGTTCTGAAGGAGGAAATGCCATTGCCGATGTAATCTTCGGAAGTGTCAATCCTTCAGGCAAACTTCCGTTTACCATTCCTGTTAAACTGGAAGATGTGGCAGCCCATGCTTTAAATGCATACCCGGGTAAGAATGATGAAGTTGAATATAAGGAAGGTATTCTTGTGGGTTACCGCTGGTTTGACACAAAGCAGATAAAGCCTCGGTTTTGTTTCGGTCATGGACTTTCATACACTCAATTCAGTTATTCCGATCCACGCAGGAATAAAAAGGTCTTTTCGGAGGGTGAACTGGTAAGACTCAGGATCTCGGTGACAAATGAAGGGATAATTCCGGGAAAGGAGACTGTTCAGGTTTATGTTCATAAAAACAACTCCGGTGTGTTAAGGGCTCAAAAGGAATTAAAAGTCTTTCGAAAAATAGCGGTTCAGCCGGGTGAGAAAAAAACAGTACTTTTTAATCTCAGTATTGATGATCTGGCGTACTTTGACAATGGACTAAACCGCTGGGTAGTTGAACCGGGTGAGTACAGCATCCTCTTTGCATCCTCATCTGAGGATATCAGAGCGGTGACCGTAATCGAAGTAAAATAAACCATGACATCATTGAACCAAGCATAAATACAAAAACATGATGAGAAAAATATTCCTCTTTCTTTCGTTTGCTATGTTACTTTCTGGCTGCGAAAAAAATAATATGCCTGTATACAAGGATCCTAAAGCCCCGGTTGATGACAGGGTCGAAGACCTGCTTAAACGCATGTCCCTCGAAGAAAAGGTTTCCCAACTATACTCCTACAGGGTTTTCGATTCCCTTGCCTTTGACAGTGAGGGAAATTATGTAAGCAAACAGGATACTGACAGGCTGAAGAACGGTGCAGGCTCCTTTTGGGCCTGGGCGCTTTTCTTTGAAAGTCCGCGTCATAGGGTTGAATGTATTAACGGATTTCAGCGTTATCTCATAGAAAAAACACGGCTTGGCATTCCGGCATTTGTTTTTGCAGAAGGCTTACCTGGCTACATGTCGCCAGGAGCCACAAGCTTTCCCCAGGCAATTGCCCTGGGGTGTACCTGGGATACAGCATTGATTGAAGAGGTATATACAATTACTGCCCTGGAAGCAAGTCTCAGCGGTGTTACCCAGTTTCTGTCGCCGGTAATCGACCTGGCCAGAGATCCCAGGTGGGGCCGTACAGAGGAATGTTTCGGTGAAGATCCTTATCTTGTTTCCCGTATCGGACTTGCTGCAGTTTATGGCTTTCAGGGCCGCTCCGGAAAGATTGACTCGTTGCATGCAGCAGTAACCCTGAAACATTTTGCCGGTCATGGACAGCCTGAAGGAGGGCGCAACATCGCTCCTGTAAATTATTCGGAACGCGAATTCAGGTCTGCCCACCTTTATCCTTTTGAAATAGCCGTTACCCGGGGGCATGCTCAGTCGCTGATGGCTTCATACAATGAATGGGACGGAGTACCCAACCACATTAATCATAAACTGTTGAAAGAAATTCTGCGTGACGAATGGGGATTCAGAGGTTATGTGATGAGCGATGGCGGCGGCTTTGATGTTACATGGCGCGAACATCTGGCTGCAAAAGATTCTGCTGAATCAGGTATATTATCCATCCAGGCCGGCGTCGACTATGACCTGCACAGTGTTGGAAGCTACAATAACATGGCTGATTTTGTGAAAGAAGGCCGCGTACCTCAGCAAGCTCTTGACGAAGCTGTCAGAAATATCCTCAGGGTGAAGTTTGTGAGCGGATTGTTTGAGCATCCCTATGCCGATGCCGATATGATGGAAGAAAAACTTAACTGCGCTGAACATAAAGCTCTTGCATTGAAGGCTGCACAAGAAGCTGCTATATTGCTGAAAAATGAAAACAATACACTTCCTTTCAATACCGATAAAGTGAAAACCCTGGCCGTCATTGGTCCCAATGCAGCCGATATTCACCTCGGAGGCTATTCGTCAACACCTATGCAGGGAGTGAGCGTTCTGGAAGGTTTCAGGGCATTTGGGGAAGAAAAAAATATCAGAATATTGTATGCTGAAGGATG
>RPPD01000442.1 GCA_003818675.1 Spirochaetaceae bacterium | reverse complement strand
GGATGATATTGACATTTTTTGTATAACTGCCAGACGTACACTTTGGATTACACGGGCGCTTACGACACTCCTTCTTGATATCCTCGGTGTCCGCCGCCGTCCGGAAGATAAACACGTTGCTGATAAAATATGTCTCAATATGTTTGTAAGTGAAGATGCTCTCGGTATTCCCAAAAAAGAACAGGACCTCTACGCAGCGCACGAGGTCCTGCAGATGGAGCCATTGTGGGCGCGGGGCAATAGTTATAAACGATTCCTCCAGACGAATAGCTGGGTCGCGAAGTTTTTGCCGGTAGCGTGGGAACTTAAGCGCGCAGGAAGGAATAACCATCCCAAGGGATCATATTTCTGGACGTATATCAGTGTATTTTTTCTCCGGTGGCTGGAAGCTCCTTCGAAATTTCTCCAACTATGGTACATGGAAAAAAGGCGTACGCACGAAGTAATTACCCGCCGGATCCTACGGTTCCATCCGGAAGATGCCAGAGTATGGATCCGGAAAGAATTAGGGAAACGATTGGCAGTCCGCAATATACCTCTTGACAATATTTTTTATGGAGATTAAAATAGCAGTCACTTCTTAAGATTGCTAATAATTTCTGATAAGAAGATTACTTATGTCCTCCTGCTCCGGCTGAGCCGGATTCGGAGGACTTAAGAAAAAGTAAAACTCGTATAACTCGTTAACTTTTTCTAAAGGAGGATTAGTATGGTAAAAATAAATGTTAAGCCGTTGTTTGATAATGTACTCGTGAAACCCCTTGAAGCGGAGGAAAAACTTCCTTCCGGCATTATTCTTCCCGACAGCGCCAAAGAAAAACCCCAGATGGGAGAAATTATGGCAATTGGTCCCGGCGGTGTTGATGAAAAAGGAAATCCCACAAAAATGGTTGTAAAAGTCGGCATGAAAGTCATGTACAAAAAGTGGGGAGGCAATGAAATAAAGGTAAACGGACAGGAATGGATGCTCGTTGAGCAGAAAGATATATTGGCTATCGTGGAATAATAATATTGGTGTCCTCCTTCGCATAAAGCTTCGGAGGACTTAAGAAACACTAAACTCATATGATTCGTTAAGTGTTTCTAAAGGAGGTATATATGGCAAAACAACTTAAATTTTCTGAAGATGCACGTCAATCCCTGATACGGGGAATTAACGTGGTAGCAAAGGCAGTCGTAACGACACTTGGTCCCAAAGGCAGAAACGTTGCGCTTGATAAAAAGTGGGGAGCACCCAATGTGGTACATGACGGAGTGACAGTTGCCAAGGAAATTGAACTTGAGGATGCGTTTGAGAATATGGGAGCACAACTGGTGAAGGAAGCAGCGAGTAAAACGAATGACGTAGCAGGAGACGGGACAACAACGTCAACACTTCTTGCTCAGGCAATCGTAAATGCAGGATTTAAAAATGTAACGGCAGGCGCCAATCCCATGATGCTTAAAAGCGGAATGGAAAAAGGCGTCGAAGCAGTTGTCGGGGAAATCAAACGGCTTGCAAAACCGGTGAAAGATGCGGATGTTGCCAAAGTTGCAACAATCAGCGCACAGGATGAAAAAATCGGTGCACTTATTGCGGAAGCTCTTACCAAGGTCGGTAAAGACGGCGTTGTAACTGTTGAAGAGGGCAAGGGTCTCACGATGGAAATCGAATATAAGGAAGGTATGGAGTTTGACAAGGGATATGCAAGTGCATATTTCGTGACAAATGCCGAAAAGATGGAAGCGGAAATCGAAGATCCGTACATCCTGATTACAGACAAGAAAATTTCTGCAATCGCTGATTTACTTCCGTTTTTGGAAGGATTTATTAAAGTAAGCAAGAATTTAGTCATCATTGCTGATGAGATTGACGGCGAAGCACTTGCGACATTGGTCGTAAACAAGCTGCGCGGGACATTCAATGTTCTGGCAATTAAAGCACCGGGATTCGGCGACAGGCGCAAATCCATGCTTGATGATATTGCTACCTTAACCGGCGGGACTGTGATATCAGAAGATACAGGCAGAAAGATCGAAAACGTGAAAGTCGAAGATTGCGGACGTGCGGATAAGGTCTGGGCAGACAAAGAAAACTGCCGGATCATCGGAGGTAAAGGGTCTCCTGCAATGTTGAAGGCACGTATCGCACAGATCAAACGTGAGATTGACGACACAACCAGCGATTTTGACCGTGAGAAATCACAGGAACGTCTGGCAAAGCTTGCAGGTGGAGTTGCTGTCATCAATGTCGGCGCTGCAACAGAGGTTGAACTTAAGGACAAAAAGGAACGCGTCAATGACGCAGTTGCTGCAACTAAAGCTGCACTTGAAGAAGGCATTGTCGCAGGAGGCGGAGTTGCGCTTCTGAAGGCAAGAAAAATTTTAGAGAGCATCAAAAAGACTCTTACTGAAGAGGACGAAAAGACAGGAATTGATGTACTCTATAATGCACTCGAGCAACCGTTGCGGATGATTGCACGCAATGCCGGTGAGGATGACGGATGGGTTCTGCGGACAGTAGATAAAGCGCTCGAAGAGGGTGCAAAAGCTGACTATGGATATAATGTCATGACGAAGAGTTTTGGTTCCATGATCACCGCAGGAATACTTGATCCTGCCAAAGTCACCAGAACCGCAGTCCAGAATGCAGCATCTATCGGCATGATGGTACTCACGACCGAATGTCTCATCACCGATCTTCCCGAGAAGAAAGAGGGAGCAGGCGGAATGGGGGGCGGCATGCCGGGAGGCATGGGCGGTATGGGTGGAATGGATTATTG
>RPPD01000441.1 GCA_003818675.1 Spirochaetaceae bacterium | reverse complement strand
CATGCGCACCTGAGATACCCACAGTGACATCCCCGACCTCGCGGCCAGCCATCATCTCCGCGGCCTCCACGGCCTGGATGATGGATTTTACGGTTGCATCGATGTTGACAATCACGCCGCGTCGCATCCCCCGTGACGGGCATATTCCCACGCCAGTTATCTCAAGGATACCGTTTTCATTATGCTGTCCTATAACAGCGCAGACTTTTGTCGTACCGATATCAAGTCCCACAATTGAATCATTGTACGGCACTTGGCACCCCCCCCTTTGTGCGATACACAAGCTCCCCGGTCCTGAAGTCAACTTCCTGAACTCCAGGAAGGATTCCTTCCTGCTTCATGAAATGAAGCCCAAAGAACATCGCGCGAAGCATCGCGCCGGAAAGCCTTTTTCCAGTCTGCACCTTAACATGGTAGGAGACTGGATAAATATAAAGTTCAAAACTGTTGTTCTGCATGGAGATGACCCTGATCTCCGAGACCAGATCCAACAGCTGTTTTTCCTGCATCCTGATCTTGGCAAGGTCGCCAAACAGCGGCAGGAGTGCTTCCGGGACTTTTTTCCCTACTGCATTTTCCGGAATGCTGATTCCTGACAGAACAGGCAAAATCCCGTTCTTGTCCGATATCCCGGCCTTGAAGAGTATCCCCTCTTCATCCACAAGGTAGGGCACTGAGCGTCCTGCATCCAGACCAAACGTCACGCACACCGGCGATCTGCCAACCAAAGTCAGCTTTAGCCCGTCCGGAAACACTTTTTCCACCAGCGCATCTTTGACCAGCGGATGAGTTTTCAGATTTTCCTCTATCCGCGCGGTATCTATGAAAAAATAATACTCGTTTCGGGAGAGTCCTGCAAGGGACAAGATTTCCTGCTCCGCTATTGGCAGATCTGTCTTGATTTCTATTGATCGCAGGAATGACTGTGGGGCTATGAAAAAATGGAAAATCATTTCTCCTGCTGAAAAAAGGAAAAGCCCGATTATGAGCACCCAGAGCGCCTTTCGAAGGAGCGCTTCAACCTTTTCCTTTTTGAATCCGGCAAAGAAGATTGCGTCAGCCATTAAAGACTCCCCCTTGTGTTTCCCTGCTGCGGGAAATATTTATAAGGAGCCCGCACATAAACAGTGTGACAAGCATCGCTGATCCTCCAAGCGAGAAAAACGGAAGCGGCATGCCTGTCGTGGGCATGAGCCCTATTGTGACCGCCATATTCATCACTGCCTGGACAATTATTGTGGTGGTTATCCCAAATCCCAGGTAGTACTTGAACTTGTCCTTGCTCTTCCAGGAAAGCACATAGCCGCGGAATGTAAACAGCGCGAAAAGCACTATGATAAAGAAAATACCGATAAAACCAATTTCCTCGCCTGTTATGGCAAATATAAAATCAGAATCTGGTTCTGGCAGGAAGCCAAGCTTCTGTGTGCTCATACCCACGCCCTTGCCAAAAAATCCGCCCTGTTCCAATGCGATCTTGGCATGTCTGACCTGAAATCCCATGCCAAAGGGATCACGCGTTGGGTCCAGGAAGGTCATGAGCTTGTTTCTCCAGTAATCTCCCGTAAGAAGAAGCCCCAAACCAAGCGGTATTATAAGCGAGCCCAGGTAGGCAAAATACACAAGCCTTATTTGTGCGATATAGAAGATTGCAAGAGCGATGAAGAGGATGAAAAATGAGGTTGAGAGGTCATTCTGGAAAAAGATTATTACCGAGAAAATAAATACAATTATAAAGGGCGGCAGGAGTGCGTTTAACGGATCATCAATCCTGTCAGCCTTCTTTTCAAGGATTGACGCCACATATAGAACAACCGCCAGCTTTATAAGTTCCGAAGGCTGAAATGTGTAGTCCAGGATGACAACCCAGCGCCTGGCACCGTTTATCTCCTTGCCGATTCCTGGTGCAAACGGAAGCAGGGAGAACACCATGGTTCCCAATACTATCAGTGGTATTGTCTTGCGTATTGCAGCCAGGGGCACTCTCGCTGCAAAAATCATTGCGACTGCTCCAAGAGCCACAAACAGAAGCTGCTTGTTGAAAATGTGCAGGGGCCCTTTCCCGATTTTTTCCGAGTGGTAATACGAGGCTGAGAAAAGCATTGACAGACCTATGCCCAACAGCAGGACTATGAGGATAATCATGAGGTAATCGATCTTGTCTTTGCTCACCTGCTCCAATTTTTCCTCACTGTATTTTCAGCGTTGAAAGGCTGATAATTGCAAAGAGTCCGCCAAGGATCCAGAACCGGATCACAACCTTGGATTCATCCCAGCCCTTAAGTTCAAAATGATGATGCAGCGGTGCCATTTTAAAGACCCGCTTGCCGAAAAGTTTGAATGATGCAACCTGTATAATCACTGAAAGCGTTTCCAGAACAAATACCCCCATGATGGCAATCACGAGTATTTCCTTTTTCAGAAGCAGAGCGAGCACCCCGACCATGCCGCCCAGGGCAAGGCTTCCAGTGTCTCCCATCATAACCTGGGCAGGATGCGAATTGTACCATAGAAAACCGACGGCAGCCCCGACTAACGCAAGGCTTGCGACTGTAAGCTCGCCGCCGGCGGATATGAAGGGAATGTGCAGGAACTGCGCGAAGTCCACGCGGCCTGAAAGGTATGAAAGAAGGGCAAAGGTTATTCCGACCATTATGATCAGTCCCGTTGCAAGCCCGTCCAGTCCATCTGTCAGGTTTACGGAGTTTGTTGTTGAAAGCAGGATGAACATGGCAAATGGAATGTAGAACCAGCCCATATTTAAAAGTGAAT
>RPPD01000440.1 GCA_003818675.1 Spirochaetaceae bacterium | reverse complement strand
TCTTGAAATCTGATGAGAGACAAAAAAGCACGCGCAGTGAAAGTAAAAAATCTCATGATTGGCGGCGGATTTCCAGTCACGGTCCAGACCATGTGGAAAAAACCGCTTGAGCCCGTTTCCGACGCGCTGTTGGCGGAGATAAACGCCCTTGTCGTCGCGGGCTGTGACATACTCCGCTTTGCAGTGCCTGTAATTGAGGACGCCGCGCTTTTGGGAGACCTGCAGGCCCGTATTGACATGCCCCTGGTTGCAGACATTCACTTTGATTATAAAATAGCGCTTGAGTGCATGAAGCGCGGCGTGGCCAAGATCAGGATCAATCCCGGCAACATTGGTGATGAAGCCCGCGTGGCCGAAGTCATCAAGGCCGCTGTTGACACTGGCACACCACTTCGTATTGGCGTGAATGCCGGTTCGCTTCCGGCAACTCTGCGCGATGAACCTGATACAGTCAAGGCCATGCTCGCTTCTGCGGAGCTGGAACTGGAACTGCTTGACCGGCACGGGTTTAAAAACGCGGTTTTCTCGTTCAAGTCTTCCGATGTCTCCACTACTATAGAAGTAAACAGGCGCTTTCGTGAAAAATATGATCACCCCCTTCACCTCGGTGTGACTGAAGCGGGGCCTCTGGTGCCTGGTATTGTCAAAAATACCGCAGCCCTCTACACGCTTTTGAAAGAAGGGACAGGGGACACCATACGCGTAAGCTTGTCGGCAGATCCTTTGCAGGAAGTGCTTGCGGGCAGGGAGATCCTGCGTACAGCCGGGCTTTCCAAAAAGGGACTAAACCTCATTTCCTGCCCCACGTGCGGCCGGACTACTTTTCCCGTGCGGGATTTTTATGAAAAGGTGCAGGCGAGGCTCGCTTCGCTTGACCTGGACATCTGCGTAGCCATAATGGGCTGTAATGTAAACGGCCCTGGCGAGGCCAGGCACGCTGACCTGGGCATCACAGGCGCTGGAAAATATGCACTTATTTTTAAAAAAGGGAGGGAAATTCGTCGAGAATTAATAGAGAATGCTGTCCCAGCATTTCTTGAGGAGCTTGAAAAACTGTGAAATGCCATGTTGTTCGCACAGCGGTCCTTGCAGCCGCTTTCTTGATTCTCTCCACATTCTCCCTTTCTGCCGAGGAAGGGGCCATAGGCCAGAACGAACCAGCCTGGGTCTTCTACGAAAAGGGGCTTTCCGAGATGTACCGCCAGGACTACGGGAGCGCCCTGTACTATTTCCAGCAGGACCTTTCGCGCCAGCGGGTAATGCCCGAGACCGAGGTGGCGATAGGTGATGTCTACTTCTTCCAGGGGGATTATCCTCTGGCAGAGCGGCAATACAACAAGGCCCTGGAGATGAAGGAAGCTTTCACACTGCAGAATTTTACCTATGAAATTTCCTATCGGCTTGCCAGGCTTTATAAAAATCAGTCCAACTGGGGCCAGATGTACAGGGCACTCCTGTCTGTTACAAAAGACGACACGATCTTCCATGATCCGCGATATGATCTTTTCAGGATAAAAACCAAGGATCTGTATAAAAACAAGGGCTTTGATGTGATGTTCATATTCAACCGCATAGATGAATCCTTTGCCACGCGCGCGCATGCACAGCTTGCCGAGTACTATTACCGTACATGGAACTTTGAGGTGGCTCTGGATGATGCGCTGTTTTCTGTAATCCCTGTATTGACTGAGAGCGTAAAGGAGATCAGGAACTCACGTCCTGAATACCAGTACAAAACCTTGCGTGATTTTTTGTCAATCGGTCTTGCCATGGACACTGTAAAGCGGTATCTGGAGGAGCAGGAGTTCTGGAAGAGGCTTTACTACCTCGCCCTTATCTCATATGAAAAGATAGACATACGCGATAATGGTATTTTCCTTCTCAAGATCCTGGCTGACACACCTGCGGCTGGAACATACAGGGACAGGGCTGCGTCCCAGCTTTCAAGGCCTGCCCGTGAACAGAGGCTGGACGCCCCCCGCATCGAAATGTAGACAAGCAAATTATTTGAGGTCCGCTGGAGTTCTACTGGAGTTTCGTTGTATTCCCTAGGATATTGTATATATAGTTACATTTGGGCAACTACGGTTGCAATTTTCCCCCTGAAATGGTAGTCTTTTTCAATCGGAGCAATTACCCATTTAAGGAGGAATAAATGAAAAAGGCAGTATTTCCGGCAATCATGATCGCCCTTGCCATGATCATAGGCGCCTGTACAACTACACAAGCTTCAACCACAGCAGCTGCGACAACACCCGCGGCCACACCAGCCCCTGTTGCTGACAAACCCGCCACACCAGTATCGGCTGGCAACAGCGTTCTGTTAGTCACGAGGACAGCATCTGGCGAACTGCGTCCGCATGACGTAGTGGTAGTAAAGCGGCTCGAGACCCTGGGCTACAAGGTCACTATTCTGGAAGCAAAGCCCGCAACCGGTGAAGAAGGCAAAGACCATGATTTTATTTTCATAAGCGAAGCCAATGATTCCAAGCAGATAAAAGCGAAGTTCCTTCTCTCGGGAAAGCCCCAGATCATCTGTGAAAGCTATGTCGCAGACGACATGGGTTTCACTGGTCCTGCCGCAGAAGTGGACAACGGCAAAATAGAGTACATATATGATTCCATAAATATAGTTGATCCCGCTCATCCGCTTGCCGCGGGCCTTACTGGCACAGTAAAGATCTTCAAGGAAGTAGGTACTGTCGGATTTGGCGTTCCAGGCGGCGATGTAAAGGTTGTGGCGGTTGCCACGGAACATACCAAGACAGCTCTTATTTACTGATATGA
>RPPD01000439.1 GCA_003818675.1 Spirochaetaceae bacterium | reverse complement strand
GTGAAGGACAGGATTGGAAAGGCCATGATCGAAGCGGCTGAAGCCGCAGGGAAAATAAAAAAGGACACCGTTATTATCGAACCGACGAGCGGCAATACCGGTATATCCCTGGCATTTGTATGCGCCGCGCGCGGATACCGGCTCATCCTGACCATGCCTGAGAGCATGTCTTTGGAAAGAAGAAAATTATTGACGCATCTCGGCGCGGAACTGGTGCTCACGCCGGCACCGGATGGAATGAGAGGCGCAATTGAGCGGGCCGGTCAACTTGTGAAGGAAAACAAGAACTCGTTTATGCCAATGCAGTTTGACAACCCGGTAAACCCGGAAATACACAGGAAAACCACGGCTGAGGAAATCTGGCGCGATACCGACGGAAAAGTGGACATCTTTGTGGCCGGTGTCGGCACTGGCGGCACCTTGACCGGTGTAGGAGAAGTTTTGAAGAAACGCAATAAAAACATCAAGATCATAGCCGTGGAACCTGAGGATTCAGCTGTTATTTCAGGCGGGAAACCCGGACCTCATAAAATCCAGGGCATTGGTGCGGGTTTTATTCCGGAAAATCTCAACCGGAAAATTGTGGATGAGGTGATCCGGGTCAAGAATGACGAGGCCATCGCCACCGCCGTGCGACTCGCCCGTGAAGAGGGAATCCTCGCAGGAATTTCTTCGGGCGCAAATGTATTTGCCAGTCTCCAGGCTGCAAAAAGACCGGAGAACAAGGGCAGACTGATCGTGACGATCATCTGTGATACGGGTGAGAGGTATCTTTCCATGTGGCCTTGAGCCGAAGAAACATGACAATCGGAAATCCGATCACCTGTATTGGGTGATCTATTGCATATAAAGGAGCTTACATGTCGAAGAAATTAAAATTTGAAACACTGACGCTTCATGCGGGCCAGAGACCGGACCCGGTGACGCTCAGCCGCGGCGTGCCGATATACAGGACCAGTTCGTTTGTATTTAAAAGCACGCAACACGCTGCAAATCTTTTTGCGCTCAAGGAACTGGGGAACATTTACAGCAGGCTGGGAAATCCGACTCACGACGTGCTCGAACAACGGATATCGGTGCTTGAGGGAGGAGCGGCATCAGTCGCTGTTGCTTCTGGCACTGCAGCCATCTTTAACGCAATAATTACTCTTGCAGGCGCAGGGGATGATATTGTTTCCGCAAATAACCTCTATGGCGGCACCTACACGCAGTTTGATTCGATTCTGCCCCAATTGGGCATTAAAGTGAAATTTGTAAATTCAAAGGACCCGGAAAACTTCAGAAAGGCGATTGGCCCAAGGACTCGCGCGCTGTTTATAGAGACGATTTCCAATCCGGTTCTTGACTTAAACGACATAAGCGCTGTGGCTAAAATTGCACATGAATCTAATATTCCGCTGATTGTAGACGGTACATTCACAACTCCATTCCTGCTTCGTACAATTGAGCATGGTGCGGACATTGTGATAAATTCACTGACAAAATGGATCGGCGGTCATGGAACGGCGATAGGCGGAATAATTACTGACTCCGGAAAATTCGACTGGAAGGCTTCAAAGAATCCGCTATTCAATGAGCCAGATCCCAATTATCATGGCTTGCGTTGGGCGCATGACCTGCCAGAAGCTCTTGCACCTATTGCCTATGCGCTGCGTGTTCGAACAGTACCGCTTCGCAATCTTGGGGCAAATACAACTCCTGATAATGCATGGATTTTTCTGCAGGGGCTTGAGACTTTACCTCTTCGCATGGAGAGACACTCAACCAATGCCATGGCAGTGGCACAGTTTTTAACAAGTCATTTGAAAGTTGAGTGGGTACGCTATCCAGGTTTGCCAAAGGATCCTGCGCATGCAATTGCTAAAAAATACCTCACAAAAGGAATGTTTGGCGGGATGGTTGTCTTTGGTGTGAAGGGTGGAAGAATCAAAGGCGAGCAGTTTATTGAAAACCTGAAACTTTTTTCGCATCTGGCAAATGTCGGAGATGCAAAGAGCCTTGCTCTGCATCCTGCTTCCACGAGCCATTCGCAGCTTACAGAAGAGCAGCAGAGGGACGGAGGGCTAACTCCTGAAATGGTCAGGCTGTCAATCGGTATAGAACATATAGATGATATTCTTGAGGATTTGGATCAGGCTCTGAAAACATAAGATGTCTGTAAATGTCCATTGCGCCCCCTGAACACAAGTGCTATACTGAATCACAAATATTTCATAAAGAAATATTTGTGATTCAGTCAGGAGTTTCGTTGTATTTTTTCAGATGATAAATGAATACAACGAAACTCCACAGTTAAATTGGGGGTGCGTGCATGGCGTCTGAAAAACTGTCCTTTAAAACAAAGCTCGGATTTGGAGTAGGCGATATTGGCGGCAATCTTATCTTCCAGATCATGGGCTTCTGGCTTCTCAACTACCTTACAGACACAGTCGGGCTCTCTGCGGCACTTGCAGGAACAGCGCTCATGATCGGCAAATTCTGGGACGCAATAACAGATCCAATAATGGGTATCATTTCAGACCGAACCAAGTCAAAAATGGGAAGACGGCGACCGTATCTGCTCATCGGTGGAGTCGTCGCAATTATTTCCATGATCATAATGTTTATGAATCCTCACTTTCCCCAACATGAACAAACAGCGATTTTCATCTGGGCAGTGGCAGTATACTGTTTTCTCTGCCTGGCTTTCACAATCGTAAACATTCCATATTCAGCACTGACTCCAGAGCTTACTTCAGATTACAACGAACGCACTTCATTAAACGGATTCAGGATGTTTTTCGCTTT
>RPPD01000438.1 GCA_003818675.1 Spirochaetaceae bacterium | reverse complement strand
TATTTTTAATGGACAGGAAGATAATATTGGCGGCTGTGTTCGCTTTTGTGCTGATTTTCGCCGCAGGGCAGGTTTTCGCGGAACAGCTGTTCAAGCTTGGCATTGTGGACATGACCAAAGTGTCAATGTATATTACCAGGAAACACCCGCAATCAGGGATCTGCAGAAATTCTGGTCTGACACAGAATCGGAACTTGAAAAGTTGAACCAGGAAATCAGGACTCTTGAAGGGAAGTATGCCCAGGCCAAGCAGGCTGGCAACAGCAGCGAGGCACTTTCTTATGAGCGTTCAATTTCTGAAAAGAAAACATATCTTAACCAGTTTTACCGTGAGAAGCGTACGGAATATGAAAGAAGGTATGACAACCTTTCCAAGACAAGCGAGTTTTTCAACCAGCTGCTCGCCGCGATAAAGCACATAGCAATACGGGACAGCTTTACGCTGATACTCAAGTCAACAGATCCTTCGATCATGTACTATTCGAAGGACATAGACATCACCAATGATGTGATTGAATATTTGAAGAAAGACTAGCAGGGACTGTGGTGTTCCTGGTTTTAACATGGGACGGATTTGCAGCATTGATCTGGGAACAAAGCGGGTAGGCATTGCTCTCTCGGATGAACGTAAAATAATCGCACAACCTCTGGTAACATTTGCCTTTACAGGAGATCAGGCGCTTCTGGAAAAGCTGAAAACCATAATTACGGAAAAAAATATTGAGAAGATGATTGTGGGACTTCCTCTCCGGGAAGACGGAAGTGAGGGGCAGGGATGCGTACGCGCCAGATCCTTTGCCGGCAAGCTTGAAATGCTAAAGGTAAGCGTTGAGCTTTTTGACGAGCGCTATTCAAGCGTGGATGCGGAAGAAATTCTTTCCATGCACGGGAAAAACAGGAAGAGCCGCAAGCAGGCAGTTGACAGGCTTGCCGCTGCTGCATTTCTGCAGACCTATCTGGATCAGGGCAGACAAGCCTGAAAGACCGATTTATTCCTGCTCTTCGGATTCTTCTCCCGCAGGATTGTTTTTATTATCATCTTTGTTTTCATAATTATCATCATCATTCAGCCCTGGTATCTGCACTTCGGCGGCAGCCATGGCAGCCGCCTGCTGTTCATCCACCAGCTTTTTTTCCAGGTATTCCTTCAGAAGAGAGAACTTAAGCGAGTTCTCTTCGGATATTTCCATGAGATCCTCGTGCGCGTGAAGGAGCACCTCTGCCTTGGGTTTGCCATTGTCAGTAACGGTTTCCATGGAAGCAGGGAAATCCATGTTCTGCGTATCTATGTTAAGCAGCTTGATGATATTGAGACCTGCGAAGAGTGAATTGCATTCATCAGTGGGGCAGACAATGGTGATCCCGCGGCCTGTTTTTTCCTTGAGGTTCTTGTTGATGCCTATTATGATTCCCATGAATGTGGAATCCATGTAGTCGCATTGGGAGAGGTCCATATATATCTCTGCTACAGGCGGGGACTCCTTCAGGCGGGCAAATATTTTCCCGCGCAGCGAATAGCTTATATTGGCAGTCATTTTCCCGAGAGCGCGGACGTAAAGGTTCCCGCCCTCTTCCCTGTATAAAAGTTGGTTGGCCATGATATCAAAGGGACCTGTCAGTCCCGAATGCCTCCTCTGGCATACTGACCCTTTTGGGGGTGTATTGTCTGCCTTCGTCATCTCAAATATAATCCATTTATGGCAGAAACTACAACACCCATGATGATCCAATATAAACAATTAAAGCAAAACCATAAAGATGCGATTTTGTTTTTTCGTCTGGGTGATTTTTACGAAATGTTTGAGGATGACGCCCGCGAGGCCTCCAGGATCCTGGATATCACGCTCACAAAGCGGGCCAATGTGCCCATGTGCGGAATCCCGTATCACGCTGCCGGCAGCTATATCCAGAGGCTTGTCAGGGCCGGAAAAAAAATAGCTGTTTGTGAACAGATTGCCATGCCAACCCCGGGCCGCGGCCTGGCCACCCGCGAAGTGGTCCAGATTATCACTCCCGGAACGCTTGTGGACGAGGGGCTTCTGGAGCAGGCGGCCAACAATTACCTGGTGGCCATCACGTCCTTGCACGGCCGGATTTCCTTGTCATACTGCGACCTTTCCACTGGCAGGTTTGCCGTAACCTCTTTCCCCCTGGCAGAACGCGAACAGCGGCTGCGATGCGAACTCTACCGCCTTCAACCGCGGGAGGTGGTCATGGACGAATCGCTCTGGGAAACAGACTCTGTGCTAAAACGCCTTGTTGATGAGCGTGAGGATATACTGGTCAACAGGTTTCCTTCCTGGTATTTTGATCCTGTCTCCGCATGGACAAGACTGTCCCGCCAGCTAAATGTTGTAACGCTGAAGGGATTTGGCCTCTCACAGGACAGCGCAGAGGTTGCTTCGGCGGGCGCGGTGCTCCAGTACATTGAAGACACCTCAAAGAACATGCTGCCACACATCAGGAACCTCCAGGTTTATTCTGAACAAAACCACGTGATGCTTGATGAATCCACCCAGAGGAACCTTGAGCTTGTCCACAATCTGCAGGACGGAAGCAGGCGCTATACGCTGTATGAGGTGTTAAACCACACAAAAACAGCAATGGGAGCGCGGAGGCTTTATGAATGGATTTTAAGCCCTCTGCTTGATAAAGACGGGATCACAAAGCGCCTTGAATGCGTGAATTTCTTTTTCCGCGACCAGCGGGTGCTGTCGCAAGTCAGGGAGAAGTTGTCCGGAATCCTTGATATAGAGCGGCTATCTTCCCGGATTGCCATGGACAGGGC
>RPPD01000437.1 GCA_003818675.1 Spirochaetaceae bacterium | reverse complement strand
TGAAGGGCTCCTGGATTTCGCAGAGGGGCTTTACAATAAACTTAATGTGCCCTTCATCTCCCTTGACATTGCATATGACGGCCGCAGGTTCCATCTCTTTGAATTCCAGGCGGTCTACTTTGGAAACTTCACGATAGAAAAATCCCCGTTCCACTTTGAACGCGACAGCCATGGCTGGCAAATCAGGGACAAGCAATCAATTCTTGAGCAAGAGTACGCGTCAAGCGTCGCTTCCTTTATCAGGAGGACATGGCCTTAAGCGCGGGTAAAGATTTAAAAACCGCTTAACCGGCAGAATGGTTGATTTTTGTGTCTTCACCTGGGGCTTATTATCTGGACGTGCGCCATCACATCTTTGCGCAAGTCTTCCTGTTCTATTACAAGGTGCCATTCCCCGGCAGCAGGAACTGCGAACATGCATGGTGAGCGTTTCACAAGTTTTCCAAAATAGTCAAAATCCAGGCCATTATTGAAGCGATCGTAGTTTGCCCCGTCCATCAGCATGACATGGGCATGGCCCTTTAACTGGACCTTTACTGTGTCTGTTTTCCTGAGTGAAAGGATACGGTGAAGGTGTGGAGGCATGGGAACTCCTTTCTGGCGCACAGGATCCAGGTCATGACCTGAACGGATATATCGATAGAATGATTTCATGATTATTGAAGCTTGATTCGTAGAAAAAATTATACCGGTAAAATATGCAAATGCTGCCTAGCCTGAGCCCGATCTCAGGAGAAATGCCGGCGGATGTGACGTCAAAATCAGTGGTGACCACACCAGATACCCCAAAACTGACCGGATCGGCAGTCCTGAAATGAACACGGAACCTGAGCTCGTCTATTGTCTTGTATTCAACAACCGTTCCAAGCTCAAAGACATAAGTTGAAAACAGGAATGAATATTCCAGGCCAATGCTGTAGCCGATGCCGCAGGTCAGATAATTAAAACCGCCCAGTTCAAAGTGCAGCAATGAAAAACCGCTGTCAATCGGCAGGCAACCATCCCCAAAAAGAGACATGGGAAATAATAAAAGAAGAATTACAATGTGCTTTTTTATCTGCCTGGCCAGCTTGCTGATGTTCTTCCAGCGGGTCTTTTCAACCATGCTTGCCTTCATGTTCTGGCGGTCATTCAAGTATGTGAATTCTTTTTTCAGCTTCAAATAACTCTTGAATCTTTTTGGGTCAAGAGAGCCATTGTCAATGGCTTCCCTTATGGCGCAACCCGGTTCCTTTTGATGATTGCAATCCGCAAAACGGCATTTGCCGGCAAGTTCTTCTATATCCTCAAAAACCTGTGCAAGTCCATCATCATTGCCCCAGACCTGTATTTCACGCATCCCGGGTGTATCGATTACCATCCCGCCATCTGGAAGAAATATAAGTTCACGAAAAGTAGTGGTATGCCGGCCGCGGCTGCCAACGTCGCTTACTTCATTTACATCCAGGAGGTCAGACCCGAGAATGGAATTGATTATCGTGGATTTCCCTGCCCCGGAAGAACCCAAAAATGCCGCTGTTATTCCGGGCTTTATGTATTTTTTCAATTCTGCCAGGTCCTTTTGATTGAAGGCACTGATTGCGAGCACATCAACCCCCATGGCAACAGATTCCACTTCACACTTCCGCTGTTCGACTTCAGCGCACAAATCTGATTTGTTCAGAACAACCACCGGCTTCGCCCCGCTTTCCCATGCAATGGCAAGAAACCGTTCAATTCTTCTAAGGTTATAATTCAGGTCCAGCCCTGTAATTATGAAAATGATATCAATGTTTGCGGCGACAGGCTGTTCTTCCGTAATTTGCCCCGCGCTCTTGCGGCTGAAAATGCTTTTCCTTTTGAGAACCGCATGTATCATGGCTTTTTTTTCACCGGGGATAACGGCAGCGATGACCCAGTCACCTGTTGTGGGGAAATTACCTTTGCTTTTGTTTTCAAACCTGAACTTGCCTGTCACTTCACAGGAAAACTCCCCTTCATCATTGCAGGCGATATATTTTTCCCTGTTTTCCCTGATTATTCTCATCACTGAATAATCCTGGTCCTTGTATGCCCGGAACTGGTCTTCAAAAAATGGGCTCCAACCCAGATCTTTCAATTGCATATTTTCCCCCTGCTCTCAAACAGATTATATGGAATCATGGCCTGATTCAAGCAATATGCGTCATGATCTTTGCTTTAAAACCAGAACTTCGAATTCACCACACAGATAATCCCTTCAATGGTCAGGGATGTCTGGGCGATATTCGTGGTCGGAGACCATCAGGTGGTCGGAGACCAACAGGCGGTCTCCTTCGTTTTTTTGCAGTACCCTTTTTTCATCCTGAGATATTTCAGTTACATGGATATGTCGACGGGTTTCGCAGAAGGAAGGAAATCCAGCATCCGGATCACTGTGGAATAGGAAGGGGTGGAACATTGATTTCTCCACCCCCCTCCGGCATCAGGCTACGACCTGGCAAGGTCGAAGCGATCCGCATTCATCACCTTATTCCATGCTGCCACGAAGTCACGCACGAACTTGTCCTTCGAGTCATCACAGGCATAGACTTCCGCGAGAGCGCGGAGCTGCGAATTGGAACCAAAGACAAGGTCGACACGGGTAGCGGTCCACTTCAGTTCTCCAGTTGCGCGATCATGCCCGTCGAACACATCCTTGTCTTTCTCAGTTGGCTTCCAGACTGTGTTCATATCGAGCAGATTCAAGAAGAAGTCATTTGTGAGTGTTTCCGGCCGCTTCGTGAAAACGCCGTAGCGTGACTGGCCGTGGTTGACATTCAGGACGCGCAGGCCGCCGA
>RPPD01000436.1 GCA_003818675.1 Spirochaetaceae bacterium | reverse complement strand
TTTTAAGAGCACCTTCAATTTCAGAAAAGAGGTCGCTTGCAACGCGCGCTGTGATCTTGAAGCGCCTCGTGGCGCACGGAGACACAGTCTCCCATTCCACTTCGATCATGCGTTCGCGGAAATCCTTTATAAGAAACTGGTTGCGGCAGTCCGCGCGGTGCACAATGATGCCCCTGCCCCTTGATACATAGCCAATTATCCCGTCCCCGGTCATGGGCTTGCAGCACTGCGCAAAACGAATCATGAGATTGCGTTCGTTTCCGCTTTTTATACCAACCCTGGTCTTGTCAAAGAACTCCCGCCCGACAACAGGCGCCTTGTCCGGCTGGGGCGAAAGCTTTTCAGGCTGCGGCTTTTTCTTGGCCACGATATTGCGGTCAATGAAGATATTCGCATCATGCTGGTTCAGCCAATGCCTGATCTTTGCGCGTGCACGTGAAGTTTTGGCATAGCGGAGCCAGTTGACGTGTGGCCTCGCGTTCTGGGAAGTGACAATCTCTATCACCTGCGTGTTTTTAAGTTCCTTCTTCAGCGGGATAATAGTGCCATCGGCCTTTGCCGCGACGCAATGGCTCCCCACTTCCGTGTGTATGTGAAAGGCAAAGTCAATGGCGGTTGCGCCCTTTGGCATTTCCACCACTTCGCCTCTGGGCGTGAACACATAGATGGAATCCTTCAGGAGTTCCTGCTTCATCTTCTCCAAAAAATCACGCGAGGCGATGTTTGCATCCACCAGGGTTTTCAGCTGGCTTATGAGGGGAATATCCTCTGGCCGCACAATCTCTTTTGCGTATCCCTTCTTGTAAAGCCAGTGCGCGGCAATTCCGTTTTCCGCGGTCTGGTGCATTTCGTGCGTCCTTATCTGTATCTCCAAAAGCCTTCCGCCAAATCCCATTACAGTTGTGTGGAGGCTCTGATAACGGTTGGACTTTGCCATGGCGATGTAGTCCTTGAACCTGCCCTCGATTGGCTTCCAGAGCTTGTGCGCCATTCCCAGTAATTCGTAGCATTCGCCTGGAGTGTTGCACAGAAGCCTGATTCCCAACAGGTCAAAAATCTCCTCAATATTTTTTCCAGTCTTCTTCATTTTCTGGAAAACTGAATAGAAATGCTTGGCCCTTGTCTCAATTTCTATTTCTATTCCCATACGCCTGGATTCCTGGCCCAGAACCTCCTCCACCTTGACCAGATACGATGCACGCTCAGCCCTGCGGCCGGCAACCCACTGTCTGATCTGGTTGTAGACATCAGGCTGAAGGTGCTTCAAGGACAGGTCCTCAAGCTCGTTTTTCATCCAGGAAATACCAAGCCGTCCTGCTATGGGTGCGTAAATGTCCAGGCACTCCTGCGCAAACCGCTTCCTTCGCTCCTCGGGCAGGTGCTCCAGTGTACGCATGTTGTGAAGTTTGTCCGCAAGCTTTATGAGTATGACGCGGACATCCTTGACCATTGCAAACAGCATCTTCCTTATGGTCTCAGCCTCAAGAACCGATTTGCTCTTTGCGTGTATTGAGTCAATCTTGGTGACGCCAAAAACCAAAGCCTCGACCTCGCGGCCAAAGCGGCTGCGGAGATCCATCCTGGTTGTTGCAGTATCCTCCAGGACATCATGGAGCACTGCCGCTACCAGAGCCTCCGCGTCAAGGTTCATTGAAATGAGGATGCCTGCAACCTCAAGCGGGTGCATGAGGTATGCCTCGCCTGACGCGCGCTTCTGCGCCATGTGGAGTCCCTGTGCCCAATCCACAGCACTGTTTATCAGGGCTTTTTGCTCGTCAGAATATGCGGCAAGTTTCTCTTGGAATTTTGTTACAAGTTTTTCCTGTTCCTTCATGGTCTTGATCCTGCGATCACGCGTTGTCTTTCCGCAAGGTCTTTGATGATCTCAATATCAATATAACCCTGATTGGCAAGTATGGCGTACAGTTTTTTCATCTGTCCAGGCGCTGCCTCCAGGATCAGCCTGCCTTTTTTTTCGAGAAAACCCGCAGACTGACTTATGATTTGGCTGAGAATATCTGTGCCGTCCAGGCCACCGTCAAGGGCCATGGCTGGTTCCGGCCATCCGATTTTTTTCATATCGTCTGTTTCAGCGCACGTAAGATAAGGAGGATTGGAAACAATGCAATCGTATTTTCCCGAGATTCCTGAAAAAAGATCCGACCTTATAAAGGGGAGTTCTTTGCCCAGAATTTGCCTTGAGTTTTTCTTGAAGACTTCCCCTGCTCCAGGGCTTGCGTCAGAACCTGATATTTCACAGTCAGGAAAAAGCTGCGCGAGCGCAATCGCCACACAGCCGCTTCCAGTGCACATGTCAAGGATTCTCTTCCGCTTTGGGCTTGCCCTGCAGAAGTCCCTGGCTGCATTTACCAGGGTCTCTGTGTCAGGCCTGGGCACAAGTACACGGTTGTCAACGAAAAAATCAATACCGTAGAACTCCTTGGTGTTTCTGATATAAGAGACAGGCTCTCCGCTGCCCCTCCTGCAAAGAAGCGCAAGAATTCGCGAATGTTCTTCATCGCTTATTTCCTCCTGGAACATGGCAAAAAGCTTTTCCTTGGATACTCCCAGGGCATGTGCACATAGCAGAACAGCATCAAGCGACGGCGAGTCCACTTCCGCCAGCACCAAATCGGATGTGGCCTCCTTCAGGACATCCCGTACTGTCATTTACGCCTCTTTGCCCAGGACTATCTCCCTCATGGAGTTCTTCAGGGCTTCTATCACCTCGTCCAGTTTGCCTTCCAGCACAATCTCAAGCTTGTAAAGGGTCAGGTTTATCCTGTGGTCTGTTATCCG
>RPPD01000435.1 GCA_003818675.1 Spirochaetaceae bacterium | reverse complement strand
TCTGGGATTGATGATGATGCTCATCAAGAATCCGGAAATCCTTCCTCCGGGAATATTGAAGACAAAGGTGGATCTCGCCGCGATCAGCGCGGACTGGCCGTCGTTTCTGGGTTTCATTGAAATGGCGACAAGTGCCGCCGGGATCATCCTGTTCGGCTTTGCCGCAAGCTGGATATTCGGCCGCGAATACTCGGACAGGACCGTCAAGGACCTGCTTGCCCTCTCTGTCTCGCGCACAGCGATAGTCTTTTCAAAAATAATCGCCCTATGGCTGTGGTGCCTTCTCTCGGCTGTCGTTATTTTTGTTATCAGCCTGGGGACAGGCGCGCTGATCAACCTTCCCCTGTGGTCACCCGACCTGATGCCGGAATTCTTCCGCGTCTTTTTTGTCTCGGCCCTGCTTTCCTTGCTGCTCTGCCCTGTCGTGGCGTTTGTCGCAAGCATGGGCCGCGGGTTTCTTCCGGCAATCGGATTTCTGATTTTCTGCATGGGGCTGGCCAACCTGTTTGCCAATATTGGTGTGGGTGAGTATTTTCCATGGGCAATCCCGATGCTCTACTCAAATGCGGTTGAAGACGCGGGAAACGGGCTGCCCCTGGCGAGCTATATAATCATTGTGCTGACTTGTCTTGCGGGAATCATCGGAACCGTATATCGCTGGAAATACGCTGACCAGAACAGGTGAGAAGCCGGTGTTGTTTTTAACCGGAATATCAATAGCCGCCGTAGCTGCGCTATTTCGATTTGCCCCGCTTGCGCAAAAATATTTTCACGATTTCGAACCAAAGCACGCCTATTATCCCGGCACCCATGGCGATGGCAACATCATACCAATGCATGGACGAAAAACGGAAAAGGCTGTTCAAGCCCGGCACATAAACAACAAGTCCCAGGAATACGATCGCGCCTGTCATGACCCAAACAAGCGCAGAATTTTTGACGCGTATTGAATGGAATATAGTATCTCTCCAGGTGCGATTGACCAGAATCATGAACAGGTTTGAAATAATAAGAGCAATAAATGACATCGTTCTTGCTTCTTCCGTACTCTGCCCGAGACTAATGGCAATCTCGTGCACACCAAAAACCATTCCCAGAGCCACAAGGCCCTGCAGTACGCTGAATAACAGTGTCTTGACGCTAAAGAGCCTCTCAGTCCGTTTGCGCGGCGGCCGCGTCATGATGTCCGCCTCCTCGGGTTCGTATTCAAAAACAATGGAACAGGCCGGATCTATGATCAGTTCCAGAAAGACAATATGCACTGGATGCAGGACCAGTTCTTTCCATTGAAAGATCACCGGTAAAAGTGACATGCCGGCAATTGGAATGTGTACACTGATGATGTACGCCATGGCCTTGCGAAGGTTGTCAAAAATGCGGCGGCCCATGCGTACAGCCGCGACAATCGCGGGAAATGAGTCGTCAAGCAGAACAAGATTGGAAGCTTCGCGCGCAACGTCTGTTCCGCGCTCGCCCATGGCAATTCCTATGTGTGCGGATTTCAATGCGGGTGCGTCGTTTACACCATCACCGGTCATGGAGACGATCTCTCCATTTTCCTTCAATGCATTCACGATTTTCAATTTCTGCTCTGGTATGACACGTGCAAAAACATTCACGGTCATGATCCTGGCCTTAAGTTCCCCGTCTGTCATCTTTGCAAGATCAGGTCCTGCGATATATTCCCTGCTGTTGGGTATTCCTATCTGTCCCGCGATGTTGCAGGCTGTGACCGGATAGTCGCCCGTGATCATCACCACGCGGATCCCCGCCTTCGTGCACTCGTCCACCGCGGCTGGCACGGTTTCCCGAATGGGATCGGCAAGACCCAGAAGACCAATGAGCTTGAAATCAAAATCATGCTGCTTGTCCGGGAGCGGATCCAGTCTCTGAAAATCTGCATGCGCCACGCCAAGCACTCTAAGGCCCTCTGCGGCCATGGCCTGGATGGAACTCTCAAGTCGCCTGGCATCCGCGCTTTCAAGGTGACACAGATCCATGATCGCCTCTGGTGCCCCCTTCGCGGAAATGCAGTATTCCTGTTTGTCCGGAGAAGCCCAGACATGCGAGAGTGCGAGCAGCTCACGCGACAGCGGATACTCGTGGACCATTTCCCAGTCAGGGTGAATGTGCTCGGTCATGGCAAGCTTGCGTTTGCCGAGATTGACCAGCGCCTGCTCCATGGGATCAAAAGGATCCTTCTTGCTGGCGAGAATGCCGTGCTCCACCAGCTCATGAAACGCCTCTGGAAGTTGTGCGTGCCCGTTCTGAACAACATCGTACATTTTTCCAGAAGCATACAGTTTCTGGATGCTCATCTTGTTCTGGGTGAGGGTACCAGTCTTGTCCACGCAGAAAACTGTCGCGGCACCCAGTGTTTCAATCGCCGCAACCTTGCGTGTCAAAACATTTTTCTTTGACATGCGCCACGCACCAAGGGCCAGAAACACGGTAAGCACCACGGGGAATTCCTCTGGCAGCATTGCCATGGCGAGGGTGAGCCCGGAAAGTATGCCCTCTATCCAGTTGCCTTGAGTGATCCCGAAAACGACAACGACCATTGCACTTAATATAAGTGCAATAACGAATGTCGCGCGCACGATTTTTCCGGTTTCCTTCTTTAATAGGGTTTCCTCGACCTCGACACTCTGGAGCGCCTTCCCGATTTTTCCCATCTCGGTGGCAGCGCCGATCTGCCTCACCAGGGCGACTCCCTGGCCCTGAACCACAAGTGTTCCGGAAAACACAAAAGGCAGGTCCTCTCCGCCTGGCGCACCCATATCCTGGTCTCCATCGCCGG
>RPPD01000434.1 GCA_003818675.1 Spirochaetaceae bacterium | reverse complement strand
TGCCTTCACCGGGCCTGCCAATGCCCATTTCAATTCAGGCGGGAGTCTGTGGGTATCTGATTTCGACGGGAACCGAGTGTACCTGTTTGACGGGTCCGGCGTCTTCTCGGGCTGGCTCGGCGAACCCGGCTCGGGCGTCTTCCATTTCTCTGGAAGCGCGACGATGTCATCGGTTCCAGGCGGTTTCTATCAACCCCATATGGCCAAAACCGGCAGTGATGGAAATATATACACCGTCGAGTCGGGAAACAACCGCATCCAAAAACTATCGCCCACGGGCGCATTTATCGGTTGGATCGGGGCATTGTCCACAGGCGGGACCACGGACGGCTGGGCAGTTGGCGGGACGTACTGCGCGAGCGCTGATCCCGGGGGATTTGAACATCCTGTATCCCTGCAACTATTAACTGACGGATCGATGATCGCCACTGATAATGGAAATAACAGGATACAGAGATTCGGGGCCGATGGCAGATTCATAAGCTGGCTGGGCGGACGCGCTTTGGGGGGCACGACCTCAGGATGGGCAGCCACAGGCCTTTCCGCGGCCGGCAATGCGCCTGGCGCCTTCGACGCGCCGTTTGACGCGGTAGAATTTGACGGCAAGCTCTACATAGCGGACGGACATAATAGAAGAATACAGATCATTGACCTGAATTGAACCGGACACAGGCAGAAAAAATGCGATTTCTATGAGGGATTGTCTTCCCCAAGCGGCAGCATCACTACAAATTGCACACCAGACACCGAGACAGCACCTCCAATGCTTTCAGTAATTTTCAGGTTTTCAACACTAATTTTACCACTGTGCTTTTCTATTATTTCTTTTGCAATCGCCAGGCCCAGGCCCATGCCGCCTGCCTTGCCCGCGTAAAAACGCTCAAATATTTTCAGGCGATCTTCCTGTGGAATGCCAGGCCCGCGGTCAGTCACTGCAAGCCGTGCCACAACGGCCTGTTGCGTCGCATCCGGCCCTGGCGTCCCTGTTGGCGCAGCTGCCGCAGCCAAAGACACTCCGATGTATTTGCCCGAGGCTGCGTACGTGGCGACGTTATCAATGAGATTTCTGATCACACGTGAAATTCTCTCCTTGTCCCCCTCAATATTAAGCGTCTCCGGAATCTCTGTTTCAATTTCAAAACCCATTTCCTCAAGCTGGGGCAGGTATTCAATGATGATTTCGCGCACAAGCTCCGCCAGATTGAATCGGGTCTTGTTTAAAACATATTCCGTATTGTCCAGCCTGGTCAGCTCCATCATTTCACTGAAGAGTTTTGTCATATACAAAGCCTTCTTCCTGATAATGGAAATGTAGCGGCGCCGTTCATCCTCATTATCATACACGCCGTCTTCCAATGAAATGGCATAGCCCAATATTGAAGTCAGAGGCGTGCGGAAATCGTGGGAGATGTTGCGTAACATCTCCTGACGTTCCCTGAATGAACGCTCACGCTCTCGGAAGTCCTCATGGATGCGAGTTGCCATGATATTGAAGGTGTTCTGGACGAAACCGATTTCATCCTTGCCCGCATCGGTAACGGCATCCGCGGGAATATCCGGCGTAAACTCCGAGATGCGTACGTAAAGCTTCTGCAAGCGCTGTATCAGGGGGGCGGTGAAAAGGAAAACGAGGAAAAACGAAATACCTATCACTGCGGCAATCGCACCAAAGAAAATGAGATAGCTTTCAAAAACCTTGTCCTTGTTTATCCTGATGTAAAACGGCAGGAAAAAATCGTCACGTACCGAGACCATGAGCATTCCCTCTATCCCGGCCTGGCCAAAGACCGGTTTGGCAACCATGTATGGTGAACGGTCATATGCATCAATAAAACGAAGGCTTGGTGCCGAGGCAATCTGTTCCTCCTCCTGCGCAAGCTTCTTGCGGATTTCCTCTATCTCTGGTCTTCGCGGAGGTTCTGGATTTGTCATAAACACTGGCTCGCGGTCTCCAACGAAAAGCGCGAAGTCCAAATTGGGGTATTGGGCCTTACAGGCGGAGAGTTTTTCCCTCACAAAATTTGTATCATCGATCTTTCCCATGGAAAGGTCGCGTGAAACGTCAATCGCCACCATGTTCAAATCACGCCAGCTGTAGCTGTTGTCAAAGAACGTGGCCAACAGGTTTATAAGCAAAAAGGATAAAGCCGCAGATGCTATCATGGAGACTGTGAAAATTATGGATATCTTGGCCTGGAGCTTCATTGTCTTCTCCCCTTCTCCGGGTCATAGCGGTAACCTATCCCGCGCACAGTGGTTATCAGGCCGGGCTTGCCGGGATCATTCTCTATCTTGTCCCGCAGATGACTTATGTAGACCATGAGAGTGTTTTCGTCAAAGTACTCGTCATCCCACGCGGCGGCGTAGATCTGCTGCTTGGTGAAAACCCGCCCGGGATTTTCCATGAAGAGACGGAGGAGCCTGAACTCGCGATGGGAAAGTGCAATCTCTGCATCGCCGCTGTACGCCTTGAAGGATTTCTGGTCAAGTTTTAGCGGACCAGAGACAATAACATCATAGTCCTGGCCTTTCGACTCGCGCGTGATCTTCATGCGCCGCATCTGGGATTTTACTCTGGCCACAAGCTCACTCGGGCTGAAGGGTTTTGTGATGTAGTCATCAGCGCCCAGGCCAAAGCCCAGGACCTTGTCGTAGTCCTCCTCGCGCGCGCTGATAATGATTACCCGCAAATCCTGGTTCTTTTCTCGGATGGACTTCAGCACCGCAAATCCGTCCATCCCTGCCATCATGAGGTCAAGAATCACCAGGTCATACTTCTCTCTCTGAAAAAGCATCAGGGCG
>RPPD01000433.1 GCA_003818675.1 Spirochaetaceae bacterium | reverse complement strand
CCAAGGTCAAAATCTATGCCAAGATTCATCTGAGGATCAAAAAAAGCGAGCGTATCGGTCGCATCCAGGAAATGCCCGAGATAACCGCCTCCGACCTGAGGCACCATTGAAAGCCATTCAGCCAGGGGTATTGAATATCCTGCTGCAAGCGTGAACGAGGATATGCCAAAGGTGTCTACCAGGTTTATTGTATCGTTTACAAAATTATATCCCGCGCACAGCTTTATCACGCTGCGATTGAAAAAAAGATTTTCGAGTTCCAGCCCCAGCTCGCCCCCCCCGCCCATGGTGGAATAATCGGAAAGAGTACTGACAGGCATCAAAAATCCGCCCGAGAGTGTGGGCGAAAAAACAAGCTCCAGAACATCGCTTTCCTGCTGTAAAGCCGGACATGGTGCAGCCACAACCAGGGCAAGGATCACGATGAGAATATACAATTGCTTTTTCATAACAATCTCCTCTACTACAACAGCCATACTGGTTGTCTTAATCAACCAACCTTATATATGAAAACCAGTTTATACCCTTATTTGCCAAAAACGATCTTTTCCTTGTAAAATCATTGTAAATTTGTTGTAAACAGACAACTGCCATCTGGCAGCCAAATACCGTGGAACACCTGAAATTATAACACAAAATGTGATCGTTATAGTCACATTATTTAAAAATTTGTTCAAGTTGTTTTTTTCTGTTGTTTCATCTATATTTATACTCCCATGTTTGAAGTATCAGTAACCGATTCATTTTCCTCCGCGCACTTTTTGCCGGATTACCAGGGGAAGTGCGAGAGGTTACACGGCCACAACTACAAGGTAGTACTTGCAGTGCGCGGCAAGGAGCTTGATCCCAAAGGGCTTCTCGTCGATTTCTCGATACTCAAAGACGCACTGAAAAATATTCTGGACAAGCTTGACCACCATCTGCTCAACGAACTCCCATGGTTTAAAAACCTTGCACCAAGCGCGGAAAATATAGCATACGTTATCTATAATGAAACCTCCGCGATTTTGCCAGACATTAAGATTTTTTCAATTGAAGTCCGGGAAACAGAAAAAAACCGCGCGATCTATTATGGACAGGGAACTTAGCAATAGCTGACTATTCTGTAATACTGATAGAATTAACAAGATCACCAAAACGCTTTTTAAAATCTTCCTCATTCACAACAGATTCAGTGACAATTGTAACAGTATAGAGATGGTCCAACACACTGCTATCCAGCCCTGTATCCTGGTATTTTTTATGTATATCACACAGGATGGTAAGTCCTTCAGAAGAATACGGCCTTCCAGTGAATGGATGTTTCCGCGCTATTATCCTGTCCCAGTTTTCCTGCACTTCACGTGGAAGATCTGCCACGGGATGAATCTCCTTGCCAATTGATAGATAATCAAGACTATCCGTACTTTTTTTCAGGAGAATCCTTCGGAAACCCCATGAAATCTTTTTACCTGCGGCAAAATAGCCCATGTCAACTTTCAGCAGGCTGTCGCCTGAGACCTCCATGACAGTATCATCCAGTTTCACTGTGAATCCTGGTGTCCTGAATACAAACCCATCTGCAGCATTTATTTTTGCCGTGATATTCCTGAAAATATAAGGTATGCTATCACTGCATGCCAGGTATTCCACCCATTCACTGACGCTGGCCTCAAACGACAATTGCAAAAAATCCGCCATAACTTTAAAATCATTCACTACTGAATTGCACTTGTATGAATCTGCCACCAAGCTCACTCCTGTGACTCCGTTTGGGGAAGGAAGTGTCATGACTGCAAGGATCTTGTCATCATAATTGATAAGCCATACATTCAAAAACCAGGTACGATCATATCTGTCAACGTGCTTTTCTGACAAAACAGGAGATCCCAATGAGGAAATACGAATAGACTCGCTTCCAAGCTTTCGTGAATGATTCACACCCTTCAAATATATATCCATCATGAGCTTTGGCGAGTCATAGAGCATTTCAATAGCGACATCAGCAGGCCTCGTCATATTGAAGGTTATTATGTCATCTTTCATCTTACCCGTTTCTATTCTTCCACTTGCAGGCAATAAGGACTGGTTTGTTTCTGTCTTTGTAATACTCCATATTCCATCTTCTTTTTTTTCATAAATGAGTTCTGGACAGGAGGAAGATTGTGTTGTAAAAAGCAGCATTTCGGATTTCTTGCCGTCAGGGAAAAGGGGCTCTTCATCATCGGACAGAAGTTGGTCCATGTATTTCTTTTCTGCCGCATCATACTCTATTGAGGCTTTTGTAATAACTTCCTGATATGGCAACGGAAGTGAAAAATCAAAAGCTATTGTTGCGGTAAACTCCCTGTTAATATTGATAAATCTGAAATTCGTAGAGGGTGCCGAGTATACAAACTTGTTCCTTGCTGACTCATTAATTTCATTTACGGGAAGCGAGTAGACAATGTTGTCATTTTTGCGTTGGATGACTCCAATCACACTTCCCCTTGCATCCAGAAGCGGCCCGCCTGAGTTGCCCGGATTGACACCTGCTGATGATTTCAGCAGGTAAAACTTGCCTTCCAGACGCTCAAGGGTTTCACCAATGAGAAGTCCATTCCTGATGACAATCCCGTCGCCAAGCGCGCTCCCGACAGTAAATACAGGGTCATTCAGGATGTAATCCCGTTGCAGATGGAAATATCGGTTAAATCTCCGATTTTTAACCGTGAAAAAAACAAGATCCCTCCTGTTATCCGCACGCGTTACCTGGTCAAGCTCAAAAATATCGCCTTTTTTGTCCCTGATGTAATATTTAGAATATACATGGCTTTGCCTCTCAAGCTTTACCACAT
>RPPD01000432.1 GCA_003818675.1 Spirochaetaceae bacterium | reverse complement strand
TGGAAGCAGGCGACCGCGCACACCGATGGCAGTGGCAGCTTCTCGCGGACCACGAGGTACGCGTCCTCGAAGTTGCCCTGGCTCACCAGCCGCACGTAGCGATGGGCCTCCACGCCTGCCGGGCACAGGTGCGCGCACGGCGCGACGACCAGTCCCGGGCACATCCCCGCACGGCAGTGCTTGCGCTCGATGTGCTCCAGGTACTCCTCGCGGAAGTAGCGGAGCGTGCTCTGCACCGGGTTCGAGGCCGTCTGCCCCAGGCCGCACATGGAGGCGTCCTTGACGACCTGGGCCAGCTCCATGCCCTTGATGTCCTTGATCCAGTCAAGAAATTTCTCCGCCTCTGATTTGCTTGAATATGGGCCAATCAATACGGTGAAATAGCGTTCGCCGCGGACGGTTTCTGTGAGGATGCGCCCAGCCATGCCGTTTTCAGTGAGTGTTTCATTGTTGCTCTCTGCATTGCTCTGGTGCTTGTAGGCGCCAGTCTGGATGTAGTAGGCGTGTGTTGGAGTGGTCGCTGTTCTTGGTGGCTGAGTTGTCGTTCTGGTGGTTGAGGTTGTTTGTGTGCGTGTCTGTGGACGCGGTGTGACAGACGGAATGTTGGTTCTTGCTGTATCTATTGTGTGTCCCTGTTCAAAGGTCAGGACCTCATGGTCGCCAACCGAGCGCGAGTCCTTCTGGTAATAGCCGTCAGTTTTATCTTCCTCAACCGGCTGGAGTCCAGGTAATGGGCTGCCCTTGAAAGTGTACTCAAACGGATCAAACGTAATTCTGGATTCAGGTTCAGGTCCGAGCTCAGATGCCGGAGACTCTGCCGCTGCCTGTGTTGCCGCGCCTCCAGGAACCTTGGTGTTGAGCAGCCAGAGTCCTCCTAAGAGAACAACGATGACCAGCATCGCTATGGAAAGAATTATCCAGAGTAAACCTTGTTTGTTCATGGCTCCCGCTTCCTTTGCTTGAGGCTTTCAATGATGGATGCAATGCTTTTTGTAGCGTCAATCACCATCTCCGCCTCATCACCTGAGTTGCTTATAATATACCTATCGGCTTCTCCTTCTGTGTTTTTAACCTGTATTTTACGCTGTGCCAGGATTCTTCGGATGACCTGAAACAGGGAGAGGTGGTCCCTTTTCATGCCGCGGAAAATGCGCTGCAAAAGCGGTGCCTGAACTGTGATAACCGCATCGCAGAGCATATCAAGACCCATTGTGTAAAGGAGCGCGGCATTTATTGCTGAATTGGCGTGTTTTTTTACAAAAGAAGCGACTCGTTCCTTCATGGCAGGGTGGAGGAGATCCTCCAGCTGTTTTAATTTTGCCCTGTTTGCAAAGACTATTTCCCCGAGCATTTTGCGGTTTATGTGTCCGTTGGGCAATAACACATCTATGCCAAAAAGCTTTGCCGTCTCCTCGCGCTTTTCATCAAGGACCTCGTGTCCTATGGTGTCCACGTCCGCGATGGCAAACTCTCTCGCCTCAAGAATACTTGTGATGAAGTTTTTTCCAGAACAGTATTTCCCGGTAACTCCAATAACCATTAATGAATACTCCCCCAGCTCTCTCCGCAATCTATGTTTACACGCAGTGGAACTGAGAGCTCCATCGCTTTTTCCATTATGCTTTTCACCGCATTCTGGATTTTCTCGGACTCAGCTTCAGGAGATTCCAGAATCAGCTCGTCATGAACCTGTAACAGAAGCCGTGTGGAGAGTCCCTTTTCCATAAGATAATCATTGATCCGGATCATGGCAATCTTGACGATGTCTGCGGCACTGCCCTGTATTACCGTGTTGAAAGCAATGCGCTCAGCGCCAGCGCGTTCAGTTCGGTTGGCGCTTCCTATTGCCTGCACCTTGCGGGTTCTTCCTGAAATTGTGGAAACATATCCATTTTTTACAGCTTCAGTTATCACATGATTGCGGAAGCTTTTGACCCCGGTGTACCTGGTGAAATACGCCTCGATGAACTCCTCTGCCTCCCTGCGGGAAATCTTGAAATCCCGCGCAAGGCGGAACGCTGACATTCCATAGACTGTGCCAAAGTTTACAGTTTTGCCCATGCGCCTTTGATCCGGGGTCACTTTGTCCAGATCTGTCTGGAAAATTATTGCAGCGGTGAGCTTGTGGATGTCCAGGCCCTCGGTGAAGGCCTTTGTCAAAAGCGGGTCTTTTGACAAGTGTGCAAGCACAACGAGCTCAATCTGTGAATAGTCCGCGCTGATAAAAAAACTTCCAGCTTCAGGGACAAAAGCCTCGCGTATTTTTCTCCCATTTTCGCTTTTGACAGGGATGTTCTGGAGATTGGGATCTTTGCTGGAAAGCCTGCCTGTGGCCGTCCCTGTCTGCATATATTGCGTGTGGATTCTGGCTGTTTTTTTGTTTATAAGCCTGGGGAGAGTATCCAGGTAGGTGTTTTTAAGTTTGGCAAGCGAGCGGAAATCCAGGATCAATTGCGGGATTTCATCCGCCTCCTCTGCTGCCAATTGTTCCAGTACTGAATTATCTGTGGAAAAACCTGTTTTGGTTTTTTTCACAGGCGGAAGCTTGCGCTCTGTAAAGAGGATTTCCCCAAGCTGCTTGGGCGAGTTGATGTTAAACTCATGGCCTACTTCGGTATGAATGCGGGTTTCAAGATCTGAGAGTTCTTTCTCAAAAAGGCCGGACAGCTTCTGGAGTTTTGCAGGCAGGACACGGATTCCGGTCAGCTCCATGTTTGCCAGTATCCTGAGGCAGGGCATCTCGATTTTGGCAAAGACATGCATCAAACCGCGGGATTCCAAAAGCGGAAGAAAATGCCTGTAGAGCCTGAAGGCGA
>RPPD01000431.1 GCA_003818675.1 Spirochaetaceae bacterium | reverse complement strand
CAAAGCTGTTTCGTCAGATTTTCCGGCCCAGAAAGACTCAAGCGCTTTCTTGTATTCGCGTTTTTTCCCGATGCGCGGAAATCCATAGGCATAGGTTCTCATTTTTTTACTCCTGACTTGAAAGTATCCTTCCTCAAGATACATATTTGATCTGATCCTGGCAAGTTCAATGCCGGTATGCATCAGAAATTCCGGCTTCTCAAATGTTTTTGCGTAAAACCGGCATTTTCCTTATACTACAGAATAGAGACCGATAATTATATACCAGGAAGTAAAATGGCACAAAGCCCGGAAAAACGAAAAACAATCGGATATCTCTCCCCTTCTATTGACAACCAGAACAACAAAAACAGGTTTCTCGGGATTGTAGACCAGGCGCGGCAGGAAGACTGTGACCTGTTCTGTTTTCTCACCCGCTATTTCGATGATCCCATGGAGTATTTCAGATATTCGAATATCCTTATTGATTTTGCCGTTCACAAGGATCTTGATGGCATAGTCATTGGAAACATCATAAGGGAGGACATTACCGGACCGGATGATATAAAACAGTTTTTTAATCATTTTCCCATGCCGGTCGTCACCATTCGCGAGAATACCACCGGTATTCCTTTCTGTCCCACCGATAATTATTCCGGCATGAAGGACGTTGTCAGACACATGGTTACAGTGCACGGCTGCAAAAAACTCTGTTTTGTAAGCGGTCCGGAAAGACATCCATATGCCGAACAGCGCCTTGCGGCGTTTCGTGACAGTCTATGTGAACTTGGGCTGGCTGCCACTGAATCCCTGATCTCTCCCCCCAATACCTGGTGGAAATCCAAATTCGACGTGATCCTCAATGACCGAGGTTTACGGCCCGGCTTTGATTTTGACGGTGTAATCTGCGCAAGCGATCTGGCGGCCATTGAATGCATCAATCTTCTGCGCGAGCGCGGGATCATGGTACCCAGGGACATGCCGGTATTCGGTTTCGATGATCTTGTCGAGGGGGCTGTGTTTACACCCCCGATTTCGAGTGTTTCAATGCCATTTTATGAACAAGGCCAGCGCACGTGTGAACTGCTGATTCAAAATCAGAGCCAGGGATGCCAGCTGACCACAAAACTTGTAATCAAAGACTCATGCGGTTGCCTGGACCTTTCAAGGATGAACCTGGATCCTTCGCTCGGGAACCGGATGCCCTTCCTTTCTTATGATGAAATCAGGAATACAACCACCCGCATTCTGTCTGACACAGGACAGTCCGAGGAGGTCTGCAATGAATTATCAACGGCCATCGCCGAGCAAATTCTCAAAGGCCGGGGAACAGCGACCAGTCTTTTCTATCAGCTGCTTGTAGATGCGGCAAGCAAGTCAACCTCAATCAGTTCATGGAGGCAGGTTATTGATGAAATCCGCAATGCACTTACAGGCAGACTTGACCGTGATGAAATGATCCGGGCGGAGAACCTCTTTCACCAGATGCGTTCACTTGTTTTCACGACATGGGGACGTGTACTTTTGGCCAGTCAGCTTGAACAGGTAAAATGGAATGATCTTATCCGGAAAATAGGAATGGCCCTTCATTCGACATTCAATATAAATGCCATGTGCGATGAACTGGCGAAATGGCTCCCGGTGCTCAAGATATCAAGCTGTTACATCTCTCTGTATGACGATCCGCGCAGTCCTCTTTCAGGAGCCTGGCTGGTTTTTGCCTATCGAGAAGGACTTCGCGCTACAGAGCAGCCGCATTATAAAACAGCTGAAATAATTCCGCCTGATTTTCTGCCGGCAAAGCGGCCATTCTGTCTTCTGGTAGAATCGCTTCATTTCAGGGATCGCCAGATAGGCATACTCTGTTACGAGTTCTCGGGCAGGGATACGCTTGTATACGAAATGTTGAAATACCAGATAGACAACACACTCCAGATCACGCTCTCCATCCAGGAGCTGGAGGAGGCCCGTCAGGAAGTGGACGCACATGCCCGTGAACTTGCGCGTTCCAATGTGGAGCTGGAACAGTTTGCCTACGCCGCCTCGCATGACCTGCAGGAGCCGCTGCGAAAGATCATCACGATGTCAGACCGTATTATGGGGATGCAATCCCAGTTCCAGAATGAAACAATGTCAGAGTATTTGAAGCGCATGCATAAAGCGGCATACCGGATGCACAATCTGATCACCGATCTCCTCAAATATTCAAGGGTGGCGCGCTCACCGAGGCCTTTTGAACGGATACGCCTTGAAGAAATCTGTCATCAGGTAATTTCTGACCTGGAAGAAGCAATCCGTCAAACCAGGGGGAAGGTAATCTGCACTGACAGTGCCGAAATCGAGGCTGAACCCGTGCTTATTCACCAGCTCTTCCAGAACCTTATCGGAAACGCCCTCAAGTTCAACCGGGAAGGTGTCCCGCCCTTGGTAACAATAAGATTTGCAGTGCACGACAAAAGATGCGAGATCCGGATTTCCGACAATGGGATTGGCATTGCAGAGGAATTCCACGACCGAATTTTCGGGCTGTTTGAGCGTCTTCACCCCATCTCTGCATATGAGGGATCGGGGATAGGCCTTTCAATCTGCAAAAAGATCGTAGATTTCTCCAATGGCAAGATCACTTTGGAAAGCACACCCGGCCAGGGCACTACTTTCATCATAAACCTTCCCTTGAAGCGCCAACTTAATTGAACCGGTTGACCATTTAGTCTGGAATATTTTGTATCCCGCTTTATCAACGCGAGTTCCTGTGCTTGTCTAATGCAGACAATAAAAAGCCCCTCGCAAGGAGCGCAATTTGCGCCGCCACCCGAGGGGCTATCATGCAAACAAAATTGTAT
>RPPD01000430.1 GCA_003818675.1 Spirochaetaceae bacterium | reverse complement strand
TGGCTTGAAAAACTTCTCACTCGCCTGACAGCCCTGATGGAAAAATCAAAACAGCAGACAGGCAAATGGCTTGCGGCCGTTTCCATACCCTTCAGGAAAGCATTTGGCCTGGCGAAGCGGCTGAATGAGGCTGTGTCCTCGGAAAAGTTCCTCATCCCAAAACCTGTTGTTTTTTTCGCAGCCATGTTTCTCTTTTCGTTTCTTGTAATTGCCATAGAGACAATCCAGTTCCATATGCTGCTGGTTGTCACCAATTACCTCAAGGGCACATTCGTCATTTCAATAGCCATGCTGGGAATTGCCATAGGCAGCCTGCTCGGTTTTTACCTGAGTAAACTCAAGGTGCAGGGCGTGCTCTTCTTCTCCGCCGTACTCCTCTTTTTCTCGATAATATTCTCATACTACAACATCATTAATATAGGAGCCTTGAACTGGCCATATTTTCTGATACTGCCTTTTATATTCGCATCCATCATTATCTCATCTATTTTTGCACACGGCAATTCAAACATTGTCTACTTCGTCAATCTCATTGCCTCGGCACTGGGGGTTCTCTTCCCTGTTGCCTTCCTGCCAATTTTAAAGAGCGAAACAAGCATTATGCTCCTGATGATTATCCCGATTGTGTTTGTTTTCATGCAGGCATTCAGGATCCGCAACATCCCGGTAAAAATACTTGTTGCCACATCATCGCTTGTGCTGGCAATTGTATTTGCTGTTGGCATCGCGGGCAATATAGGCACGCCAGACACAATCCGCGGTGATATTTTCGAAAATAAAATCATAAGCGAGCTTGACCAAGACCTGGGCAAGACAAATTTTATAAATAATATCCCTCTCGATTTTTTTAATCGCGTTTACAGCCTGGATACAATATCCGGCAAATATGACCTTTCGGGAGACGATTACGACGCAACACGCGTAAAATACCTGCTGCAAGTTATGGGTTTCATGCCTCGCTGGGGGATTTCACAGATACCGTTTCTTGAAAACAGGACAATCATTGAAAATCACAGGGAACTTGGGAAAGAATTCTTTGAAACCGAGCTTGTTCCCCTGCTTAAGAAAAAATATACAACAGCCTTTTATCGCAATTACGACCTGCTCTTTTTAAACCGCGTTTACACAAAGGGGGATGATGGCAATTATCACATGACCGGAGATGCATACGACGCCAAACGCGCCCGTTACCTTTTGACGCAGCTTGGGCACATGGAAACAATTGACCTCAACTTTGACGTGCGGTATCATGAAACCCTTGCGGCAGACGCCAAGCTGTATACCTCAAGCGACCGTATTCTTTTCAGCGAAGATTCAACCCTTGGACGCCTTGAATACACCGGACATATTCAAGGAGGAATGAAGGGTGTAATCCCTGCCCAGGACGCATATTACATGTTCATGAACGGAATCGCCCTTGATTCCATTGACGCGTACAATGGCACGCTCAAGGACCCGCGTGTTCCATGGATGGACAAATCCCCCCGCATGTTCATCGTGGGCCTTTCCGCGGACGGCATTGTCAAGTCCTGCAAAAGAATCGCGGGCGCAAAGGTCGCGGGGATAGAGATCAACCCGGGAATACTGCGCACCATGAACGACGAAGGTGCTTTCGCGTATGCCGCGGGCTTTCCATACAGGGATGTTGAGGTTTATTCCGGTGAGGGACGCGCATTTCTGGAAAACACCCCCAGGATTTGGGATGAGATATTTTTAATGAACATCCACATGGAACACGGCCCTGTCTCCACCCTCGCACCTGAATATTTCCATACTGTTGAGGGAACAAAGCTTCTGCTCTCAAAGATTTCCGATCGCGGATACGTGGTCTACGAGGAAATAATAACCAACCCTCGCGGACGTTTGTCACTTTTTAAAATGATGAACACACTGAAGACCGCCATGAGAGAAATGGGTATTGCGGATCCTGCCCGCTGCATCTATATCTATGAATGGGGATTTGGTTCCGGAAGTTCAGAATTCCGCACAATCATAATCAAGCGCACAAACTTTGAACTGACTGAAAAAAAGACACTTGATGCCTACCTTGTCGCCCTTAAAACCGCCCAGCCTGCTACCTGCTACAATGTAAAGATGCTCTATGACCCGTACGTTTCCGCAGAAACGTACGCGGAAGCATCAGCTTCCGCGACTCAAACTGGAACTAATGACAGCGAACTTGCGAAATACATAACCGGAGAGTTCCGCCATCTTGAGGAATTCCCCGCATATATCACCGCGCAGGATTTTCAGAACATCATTCTCAAGGGACTGACGGATACCGGGGACATGACATTTGTCTACAAGTCGTTTACTTATGACAAATGGAACAATGTGTTCCGCACCCGTATCAGGCAGGAAACTCCTGGTGATGGAGAACGCTTGCAGAGAATTTTTGACAAAACCGGATACCCGTACCAGTTTGATCTCTCGCCAGCAACAGACAATTCCCCATTTCCTTTCAAGATTTTTGAAAATAACCACGAAACTCTGCGCATACTCCAGATCGTCATCATATTAAGCCTTATCCTGATCATTCCTGTTTTCTTTCTGGTACTCCACAAGCGCGGCCAGTACAAAATGAACCTGGCAATCCCAAACATGTTTGTGGCCGCCACTGGTTTTGGATACATGCTGGTAGAAATTGTTCTCATGCAGACATTCCAGCGCTTCATAGGCCTTCCCACATGGGCGCTTATCATCACGCTGGGCGGCCTGTTGTTCTTCTCAGGCATAGGGAGCTTCGCGAGCAGGTTTTTGGACAAAAGGATTATTCTCCTGCTCGTCGCCATGATTCCTGTTATCCTTCTGTTGATGTCAGGTTTC